>NZ_JBRREB010000090.1:0-9351 GCF_056759995.1 Stenotrophomonas sp. STEN030
TGGCAACGTTTCGCTTGCATTAAAACAATTGAATCATTGCTTGATTAAACGTCTGCAAGATGGACAGTCATCCATTCCTGCAGGCGTCCTCACAAGATACCTGCGCATACTTTCAAAGAACTTCGAATCAGGCCTCAGCGCCTTCTTCGTAGGCTGCGACGTTTCCGTCGTAGCGAGCCGCCCATTATATGGTGGCTTTTCTGCTTCGTCAACACCTCATTTCGAGGCGGTGACTTCAAGCTTTCCTTCCGCTTGCGCCTCTTGCGAGGCCCCTGCGTCGGGGGAGGTGAAGTATGTGCTTCTTTGCGGGGTTTGTGAAGGGGTTGCTGGAGGTTTTTTCCAACTTTCGTTCATTGGGCCGCTGGAGAAGCGGGGAGTGCTTGGTTTGCACCTTATTAGTGTGCGGGGGCAATGCTCTCCAGATGGGCTGACTGGGTTTGCGATGGCGCTGGAACAACTCCGCCTCGCTCTGCCCTCACCCCAACCCCTCTCCCGCGTGCGGGAGAGGGGCTTTAGTCATTCGGGGCTTTGAGCCCTTATGCGCTTGCCACCAGCAGGACGCGGGCGAAGGTGCGCTTGCCCACCTGCAACAGGCCTTCGAAGCCGGGCTGCAATACGGCCTGGGCGTCTTCGACCACTTCGCCATCCACCTTTACCGCGCGCTCCTTGAGCTTGCGTGAGGCTTCGGAGTTGCTCGGGGTCAGGCCAGCGGCGGTCAGCAGAGCGCCGATACGCAGGCCTTCGGCCGGAATGACTACTTCCTGCAGAGGCAGCTGGGTGATGTCGCCCTGCCCGGTCACTGCAGCATTCCAACCGGCAATCGCCTGTTCGGCGGCGGCGGCATCGTGGAAACGGGTGGTCAGCTCGCGCGCCAGGCGCAGCTTGATCTCACGCGGATTGATGGCGCCGGCCTCGACGTCGGCCCGCAGCTGCTTGGCCTCGTCAATGGAGATGTCGAAGCTGAGCAGCTCGATCCAGCGCCACATCAAGGTGTCGTCCACCTTCATGGTCTTGGTGACCATGTCGATGGCCGGCTCGCTGATGCCAATGTAGTTGTTCAGCGACTTGGACATCTTGTTGACGCCGTCCAGGCCTTCCAGCAGCGGCATGGTCTGCACGATCTGTGCTTTCTGGCCGTGGTGTTCCTGTAGGCCGCGGCCCATCAGCAGGTTGAACTTCTGGTCGGTGCCGCCGAGCTCGACGTCCGCTTCCAGTGCCACCGAGTCGTAGCCCTGCACCAGCGGGTAGAGGAATTCGTGGATGGCGATCGACTGCTGGGCGGCATAGCGTTTGGCGAAATCGTCGCGCTCGAGCATGCGGGCGACGGTGTGCTGGCCGGCCAGGCGGATCATGTCGGCCGCACTCATCTTGCCGAACCACTCGGAATTGAAGCGGACTTCGGTCTTCTCGCGGTCCAGCACCTTGAACACCTGCTCTTCATAGGTGCGTGCGTTGGCCAGCACGTCTTCCTTGCTGAGCGGCTTGCGGGTCAGGCTCTTGCCGGACGGGTCGCCGATCATGCCGGTGAAGTCGCCGATCAGGAAAATGACCTGATGGCCAAGGTCCTGGAACTGCCGCAGCTTGTTCAGCAATACGGTGTGGCCCAGGTGCAGGTCCGGTGCGGTGGGGTCGAAGCCGGCCTTTACACGCAGTGGGCGGCCGCTCTCCAAACGCTGGCGCAGCTCTTCCACTTTGAGGATTTCGTCGGCTCCGCGACCGATCAGGGCAAGGGCTTCATCAATCGAGGACACGCTAAAACTCCCGACTTCGCAGTCAAAAACATGAATGGTGTTAAGTACAAGTTAACCACGTTAACCGATTGAAAAGCCATGCGGCTCAATGGTTTGACGCGGTATTGATAGGTGTCTATGTTACCTGCGTTTGGGCCCGCGATCCGGGTCGACCAGAGAACCGACCGATGTCCCAACCCGATCATGGCTCCGCGCGCAAACAGCGCTTCCAGGAAAGACTGCATGTCCTGCACGACAACGCCCTGCATCGGAAGTTGAAGGAACATCTACCCGCCGCGTTCAACGAACGCTGGAACCGGCGGCATTGGATCCACGCCAGCCTGTTCGTCACCATCGGTGCGTTGGCGGCCACGATCGTTCCCGGTTTCTCCAATTCCATCGACAGCAACCTGCCGTCGGCGCATTCCACGCTTGCCCTGCCCTTGCCGCCACTGTCTCTGGCGCGCCGCGGCGAAACCCCGGGCGATAGCTGGCAGATCCAGCGGGTGGAGCGCGGCCAGACCCTGAGTGACCTGTTCGCCGCTGCTGGTGTGCCGGCCAGCACGATGCAGAAGGTGCTCGATCATCCCGGCACCCGCGAGGTACTGACCAAGCTGCGCCCGGGTGCGGAAATCGCCTTCGACCTGCCGGTCAATGGCGCGCTGCGCACGATCCGCTTCGACCGCGATGCCAATCACCGTGTGGAACTGAGCCTGCAGGGCGAGCAGATCCGCGAAAAGGTCAGCGAGCGTGCAACCAGCACCCGCACCGTGGTGGCCAGCGGTGAAATCACCAGTTCGCTGTACAACGCCGCCCGCAAGGCTGGCTTGTCGCCGTCGGCCATCGCCACGATGACCGATGAAATCTTCAAGTACGACATCGACTTCTCCAAGGACCTGCAGCCGGGCGACCGCTTCAGCGTGGTGCTGGACGAAACCTGGCGCGAAGGCGAGCGCATCGACACCAGCAAGATCCTGGCGGCGACCTTCCAGACCGGCGGCAAGACCTATACCGGCTTCCGTTTTGATCGCGCCGGCAAGTCGGAGTACTTCGACCTCAATGGTCGTTCGTTGAAGAAGAGCTTCATCCGTTCGCCGATCCAGTTCGCCCGCCTGAGTTCGAACTTCGGCACCCGCCGCCATCCCATTCTCGGCACCATGCGCACCCACAAGGGCGTGGATTACGCCGCCCGCACCGGCACCCCGATCATGGCCGCCGGCGACGCGCGCGTGCAGTTCGCCGGCACCCAGCGCGGTTACGGCAACGTGGTGATCCTCGACCACGGCAGCGGTCATACCACCCTGTACGGGCATATGTCGCGGCTTGGCCCCTACCGCGCCGGCCAGCGCGTGAACCAGGGCCAGGTGATCGGCTATGTGGGCTCCACCGGCATGTCGACCGGCCCGCACCTGCACTACGAATTCCGCGTCAACGGCGTGCACCGCAACCCGCTGTCGGTGACGATGCCGCCGCCGCAGCCGCTGCAGGGGGCTGACTTGGCCGCATTCCGCGCGCAGACCGCACCGGCGATGGCGCGCATCCAGGGCATGGAAGAACTGATCTACGCCGATGCCGGCGACAGCAAGAAGCCAGCAGCAACCCAGACTGCTGCTGCCACACCGGCAGCCGGTGGCAAGCGCGGCTGAGCCGACGCAACACCGTTGACGACACGGGCAGGGAGCTTGAAGCTTCCCTGCCCGTTTCTTTTCAGCGACCGCCATGACCTCTGTTGATCCGCAGCTGCCGTTGTTTCTTGGCTTGATGTCCGGCACCAGCGCCGACGGCATCGATGCGGCGCTGGTGCAGTTTCCGCAGAGTGGCGGCTGCCGCTTCGTACACGGTTACACGCATGCCTGGGATGGCGCGACCCGCAATGCATTGATCGCGCTGGGCCAAGGTGGCGAGCCCGCATCGATGGATGCGTTGGGGCAACTGGACGCCAGTGTTGGCATCGCCTTCGCCACTGCCGCCAACCGGTTGCTGGAAGACGCAGGGGTACAGCGCGCGCAGGTGCAGGCGATCGGCTCGCATGGCCAGACCATCCGTCACCGCCCGCTGAGCAACCCGGCTTTCACCTGGCAGATCGGCGACGCCAACCGTATTGCCGAGCTGACCGGCATCACCACCGTGGCCGATTTCCGCCGCCGCGATGTGGCCGCTGGCGGGCATGGCGCGCCACTGATGCCGGCCTTCCACCTGGCGATGCTGGGCAGCGCCGATGAAGACCGCGCGGTGCTCAATCTCGGCGGCATCGCCAACCTGAGCCTGATTGCCCGCGATGGCAGCATCCGCGGTTTTGATACCGGCCCGGCCAATGCCTTGCTGGACGCCTGGTGCCAGCGCCATCTTGGTCATGCGTTTGATGCTGATGGGGCGTTTGCGGCCAGTGGCCAGGTGGATGCGCCGCTATTGGAACGCTTGTTGGCCGAGCCTTGGTTTGCGCTGCCGCCGCCGAAGAGCACTGGTCGCGAGCAGTTCCATCTGGAATGGGTGGAGGCGCAGCTCGGTGCAGCCTCGTTGTCACCTGCGGATGTGCAGGCGACGTTGCTGGAGCTGACGGCAACCACGGTGGCCGCTGCGCTGCTGACGCAGTTGCCGGCTACGCGGCGGGTGCTGGTCTGCGGTGGTGGGGTGCGCAACCCGCAGTTGCTGCTACGGTTGCAGGCGCGGCTACCGGGCGTCCTGATCGGCTCCAGTGCCGAGCACGGATTGGACCCGGATTACATGGAAGCAATGGGGTTTGCGTGGCTGGCGCAGGAGACGCTAGCTGGACGGCCGGGCAACCTGCCCAGTGTTAGTGGCGCACGTGGGCCGAGGATTCTGGGCGCGATTCATCTGGCGTGAGCCAACGGGTTGCAGGAGCGGCGTAAGCCGCGAAGTCACTGGTCGGCCCGGTTGCGGAAATGCCCGGCACTCCAGGCATTCCGTATGCACGCCGCATGGACGCAAGGTCAGCTTCGCGGCTTACGCCGCTCCTACAGGCATTTCAGGCATTGCCGGGAACGCTTCGGCCGAGCATGGCTCGGCTCTACAGTCGTTCAAATGTCGCTGCCGGTTGGTAGTGCCTGCAGGGCCTTGATGGCTTCGGAGAGGACGTCCACTTCCGGGTCCTCGAATCCGCCGCGCACATTGTGCTCGCTGGTGAACAGGCCTTGCTTCAGCAGGGCCAGACAGGTTTGCTCGCGGGTCCAGCCGCGCGCCACCGACAGGCGACGAATGCGCTCCATCAGCAACGGATCGATATCCCGCAGAGTCACGTCGGCCATGTGCACCACATTACTGTCGGTGGATCCCCCGGCGGCATCATCAACGACACCGCCGGAGGATTCAATCGGCGCGGTGGATCAGCCAGCGCGCGACAGATGGGTGGTGGCGTCAACCTCGCGTCGCAGCCACCACGCCATCAGCAGGCCGGGCATGCCCACCACCACCGACACCAGGAAGAAGATCTGCCAGCCATAGGCGTCAGCCAACACTCCGGCAAACGGCCCGACAAACACCCGCCCCAAGGTCGCGAATGCCGATAGCAAGGCGTAGTGGGTTGCCGAAAAGCGCGTACCGCAGAGGCCGCTAAGCAGCGCAACAAACGCGGCCGTGCCCATGCCGCCGGCGAAGTTGTCCAGGCTCAAGGCGAACAGCAGCAAGCCGTCCATCGGCGTGGGATGGTCCAGGTGGACGATCAGCAGATTGAACGCCGGCACCTCAACCGTGCCCCAGGCTCCTGCCCCTTCCCGTGCCAACAGGTAGAAACCGAGATTGGAGACCAGCTGCAGCACGCCAAAGCCAATCACCGCGGTCGACAGCCGCAGACGCAGCAGGAAGAAGCCACCGACGATGGCGCCCACAATCGTCATCAGCAGGCCGATGGTCTTGTTGGCCAAACCCACTTCAGCCTGGCTGAAGCCCATGCCCTTGAGCAGGAACGGGGTGGACAGGCTCAGCGCGAACGCATCGCCCACCTTGTACAGCACCACCAGTGCCAGGAACGCCCCCGCACCACGCATGCCGAAATAGCTGCGCAGCGACGCATTGAGCGTCTCGAACCGCACCCAGCGGGTGACACCCAGCCCCAACACCATTGCTGCCGCGATCTGGGTGACGACGAACACCAGCCGTACCCAACGATCCGCGCTGTCCGGATCCAATCCAATCATCACCAGCGCCTGATGCGCCAGCCATGCACCCAGCGCCACACCTGCGACCAGTGCCAGGAAACCACGCAGCTCGCCGCCAGCCTTGGAAACCGGTGCCTTGAAACGCTCCGGCAGCTGCGGCATCAACAGCAGCGCCAGCACACCGACCGCCACCGACAGACCGGCCATTACCCGATAGACCTGCGGCCAGCTCTGCCATTGCTCGGCCCAGATCAGGGTAATACCGCCGGACAACACCATCGCCAGCCGGTAACCCAGCACGGTCAGCGAACCACCCAGGCCGCGCTCGGCCGGTGCCAACAGATCGGTGCGGTAAGCATCGATCACCACGTCCAGCGTGGCCGACAGACAGGCCACCAGCACCGCCACGGACGCGAACAGCGCCAGGTTGCGTGATGGTGACAACGTGCTCATCAAGGTCAACGCCGCGCCCAGCGCGAACAGCATCAGCACGATCCAGCCGCGCCTGCGGCCGAGCAACGGCAGGTCGAAGCGATCGATCAGCGGCGCCCAGAGGAACTTGAAGGTGTAGGGGATGCCGATCAGCGACAGGAAGCCGAGCGTGACCAGGTCCAAGCCGTCCACAGTCAGCCAGGCCTGCATGGCTCCGCCGGTCAGCGCCAGCGGCAGGCCGGAGGCGAAACCGAGCAGCAGGATCACGAACAACCGGCGCAGGCGTTGCAGCCCGGCCGGCGGGGCCTCCACTACCGCTTCAGTCACAGGTCGTAGTCCACGGTGAACGGGGCGTGGTCGGAGAAGCGCTGGCCGGTATAGATCGAGCTGCCGCGCAGGCGCTCACGCAGGCCCGGGGTGACGAACTGGTAGTCGATGCGCCAACCGACGTCGTTGGCGCGGGCCGCGCCGCGGTTGCTCCACCAGGTGTAATCCTGACCTTCCGGGTGCAGCGCGCGGTAGGCATCGACCCAGCCACGGCCGTTGGCGGTATCGGTCAGATCGGCCTGGTCGGCGCAGAAGCCGTTCATCCAGTCGCGCTCCTGCGGCAGGCAGCCGGAGTTCTTCTGGTTGGATTTCCAGTTCTTGATATCCAGCGCGCTGCGCACGATGTTCCAGTCGCCGCACAGGACGTAGTCGCGGCCGCTGGCCAGCCACTCGTCCAGGATCGGCTTCAGCCACTCCATCACCTCGTACTTGAAGCCCTGGCGCAGCTCGCCCGAGGACCCGGACGGGATATAGAACGAAACCACGCTGAGGTTGCCGAAGCGTGCCTCAATGTAACGGCCTTCATCATCGAACGGTGCCCAGCCCAGTGAGGTGCGCACTTCATCGGGCTCGCGCCGGCTCCAGATCGCCACGCCGCTATAGCCCTTTTTGGTGATGGCATCACGGTAGAAGCAGTGGTGGCCATCCGGGCGGAACAGCCCGTCGGTCAGCTGCGACTCCTGCGCCTTGGTTTCCTGAATGCAGAGCACGTCGGCCTGCTGACCCAGAAACCACTCGTTGAAGCCCTTGGTGGTGGCCGAACGGATGCCGTTGGCATTGAAACTGATGATGCGCATGAAGGACCGCTATTGGGAAAGCTCAAGACCGGCACAGCATACCGCCCGGACCCGGGCGGCCGACAAACCGGGCCTGCGTTATCCCCTGACAGCGGCTCGGCCGAACGGCCAAGCCGCACCCCGAGCCGCAGCGCAGCAATTGCAAGGGCCATGCTTTACCCTAGGAACCTCAATAGACGATAAGACAGCGTATTTACATGAGTGACCACCGTTCCCGTTTCCTGCAGCTGGCGTTGAATGCCGACGCGCTGCGTTTTGGCCAGTTCACCCTGAAGTCTGGCCGGGTAAGCCCGTATTTCTTCAATGCCGGCCGTTTTGACACCGGTCTGGCGCTGGCCCAGCTGGGCAACTGCTACGCCGACGCCATCGATGCCGCCGGTATTGCCTATGACCAGCTGTTCGGCCCGGCCTACAAGGGCATCCCGCTGGCTACCTCGATTGCCTGCGAGTTCTCGCACCGCGGCCGCAACCTGCCGTTGACCTTCAACCGCAAGGAAGCCAAGGACCACGGCGAAGGCGGCACCCTGATCGGCGCCGACATGGCCGGCAAGCGCATCCTGATCGTCGACGACGTGATCACCGCCGGCACCGCGATCCGCGAGGCCCTGGCCATCATCCGCGAAGCCAAAGGCATCCCGGCTGGCATCGTGGTTGCCTTGGACCGCCAGGAAATCGCCTCGGAAGAAGACCGCCGTTCAGCCGCACAGGCCGTGTCTGCCGAAACCGGCATTCCGGTGATTGCCGTGGCCAATCTGGCCGACCTGCTTGCATTCGCGTCCGGGAACCCGGAACTTGTTGGCTATCGCGAACCGTTGCTGGCCTACCGTGGCCGCTACGGGAGCAATCCGACAGGCTGATAGCAGGGGGCTGCCATGGTGCCGAATCCGTCCAAAACCGCTGCAACGTTGTTGCTGATGCTGGCAGCGCTGGCAATGCCGGCGTTGGCGCAGAACAAGCCGTCCGATCCTGGCAAGAAGCTGTATTGCTGGGATGAGGGCGGCAAGCGTATCTGTTCGGACACCTTGCCACCGGAAGCGGTGAACAAGGCGCGCGAGGAGTTCAACGCACGCAGCGGCATCCGTGGTGCCGATGTGCAGCGCGCGCTCACCGCCGAAGAACGTGCTGACGCGGCCCTGGCCAAAGCCCAACAGGAAGTGGACGCAGCGGCGGCGGACACGCGCAAGCGTACCGAGCAGGCGATGCTGTCCACTTATGCCACTGAGGACGATCTGCGCCGCGTGTTCAGTGAACGCACGGCGATTGTCGACAACAACGTCAAGACCGCGGTCTTCAACGTGACCAGCCTGCGTGGCGCCTTGGCGTCCCAGCTCGCCAGCGCCGGCAACAGGGAGCTCGCCGGGCAGAAGGTGCCTGACAAGCAAGCCGGCGAGATCCGCCAGCGTCACAACGAACTACTGGCGCAGCTGCGTCTGCAGACCGCGTTTGAGCAGCAGCGGCAGGCCTTGGAAGTTGAGATCGCCGAGAGCTTGGCGCGGTATCGCGAGCTCAAGGGGATTGCGGCGCCGGCTGATGCGGGAGCGCCAGCGAATGCACCTGCTGCCAGCGCAGCACCAGCCAAGGGCTGAAGGCGGTAGGTAGTGCCGAGCCATGCTCGGCAGGGGCTTTCCCGGTAAATTGTTGGATTAAGAATGAAAGCGGCCTTAGGGCCGCTTTCTTCGTTTAAAAGCTTCCCCTCATCCGCCCTCCGGGCACCTTCTCCCGCAGGCGGGAGAAGGGATTGGCTCCCTGTGTCTGAAAGTCCGCGAGTTACTGAAAGTCCACGGGCGGCTGAAAGTCCGCGAACTGCAGCAGAGCCAACGGCAGGCCAGGGCTGTCCCTTCTCCCGTTTACGGGAGAAGGTGCCCCGAAGGGGCGGATGAGGGGGCTTCTGGCTTCTGGCTTCTGGCTTCTGGCTTGTGCCTTGTGGGTGCGGCGCGACGGTAGGAGCGA
>NZ_JBRREB010000091.1:0-9025 GCF_056759995.1 Stenotrophomonas sp. STEN030
CCGGGAGGGCCTCTGCCGAGCACGACTCGGCACTACATGTCAGGTCATGGAAGGGCCTCTGCCGAGCATGGCTCGGCACTACCTGTCAGGTCATGGGAAAGCCTCTGCCGAGCATGGCTCGGCACTACACGTAGGCGGGATGGGTGATAATTCGGGCATGAATGCAAATGTCCCCACCGATTCGCTGGTCATCGCCGGCAAAACCTATTCATCCCGGCTGCTGACCGGCACCGGCAAGTTCAAGGATCTGGAAGAAACCCGCCTGGCTACCGAAGCCGCTGGCGCCCAGATCGTCACAGTGGCGATCCGCCGCACCAACATCGGCCAGAACCCGGGCGAGCCCAACCTGCTCGACGTGCTGCCGCCGGACCGCTACGCGATCCTGCCCAATACTGCTGGCTGCTATACCACCGAAGACGCGGTGCGCACCTGCCGCCTGGCCCGTGAGCTGCTGGACGGCCACAACCTGACCAAGCTCGAAGTGCTGGGCGACCAGAAGACCCTGTACCCGGACGTGATGGCCACGCTCAAGGCCGCCGAACAGCTGGTCAAGGACGGCTTCGACGTCATGGTCTACACCTCCGATGACCCGATCCTGGCCAAGCGTCTGGAAGAAATCGGCTGCGCCGCGGTGATGCCGCTGGCCGCGCCAATTGGTTCAGGCCTGGGCATCCAGAACAAGTACAACCTGATCGAGATCATCGAGAACGCCAAGGTGCCGATCATCGTCGATGCAGGCGTCGGCACCGCCTCGGACGCGGCCATCGCGATGGAACTGGGCTGCGACGGCGTGTTGATGAACACCGCCATTGCCGGTGCCCGCAATCCGGTGTTGATGGCCAGCGCCATGCGCAAGGCCGTGGAAGCCGGCCGCGAGGCCTTCCTCGCCGGCCGTATCCCGCGCAAGCGCTATGCCAGCGCTTCCTCCCCCGTTGATGGGCTGATCGGCTGATGACCAATCCTTTTGACAGCGCGGGCTCCAAGGCACCGCCCAAGCCCTTCACCGTTACCGAAGGCCGCCGCGAGATCCGCAGCTTCGTACTGCGCCAGGGCCGCTTCACCCCGGCCCAGCAGCGCGCGTTCGACGACCGCTGGCCGCGCTTCGGCATCGACTTCAATGGCGAGCCGCGTGACCTGCAGGCCACCTTCGGCCGCAACGCCCCCAAGGTGCTGGAAATTGGCTTCGGCAACGGCGCTGCCCTGCGCTACGCCGCGCAGTTCGATACCTCCAAGGACTACATCGGCATCGAAGTGCACGCACCGGGCGTAGGCCGCCTGCTCAATGCGCTGGCCGATGACAATGCCGACAACGTCAAGCTCTACCACCACGACGCGGTCGAGGTGCTGGAGAAGGAAATCGCCGACGGCGCGTTGGACGAGATCCGCATCTACTTCCCGGATCCCTGGCACAAGAAGCGTCACAACAAGCGCCGCCTGGTGCAGCCGGGCTTTGCTGAGCTGCTGGTGCGCAAGCTGCGCGTTGGCGGCCGCCTGCATTGCGCCACCGACTGGGAAGACTATGCCGAGCAGATGTGGGACGTGCTTGACGCCACACCTGGCCTGGTCAACCGCGCCGGCCCGCGTGGCGCGGTGCCGCGCCCGGACTGGCGCCCGCAGACCCACTTCGAAACCCGCGGCCAGAAGCTCGGCCATGGCGTCTGGGATCTGTTGTATGACAAGCCCGGCAACACGGACGCCGGCTGAGTGATGAGGGCGCGATGACAGCTGCACGCTTCCATGAGATAGCCGAACACGCTGCCTGCGCAACGTTGATGGCAGATTGCACTGTCAAACCGTCCCAGCCCTCCTCCTTGAAGTCACTGTCCTGATGGATACCGCGCTGACGCTCACCACCGATATGAAGCTCGTGCTCGGGCTGGTGGGCTTCACGATGGCCATGTTCCTGTTCGAGCGCATCCGCGCCGACGTGGTGGCCTTGGTGGTGATGGTGGTGCTGGGCGTTACCGGCTTGATTGCCCCGGAAGAAATCTTCGGTGGTTTCTCCGGTAACGCGGTGATGAGCATCATCGCCACCACCATTCTTGGCGCTGGCCTGGACCGTACCGGCGCGCTGAACCGGCTTGCCGGCTGGTTGTTGCGACGTTCGCATGGGCTGGAACAACGGCTGCTGCTGCTGACCAGCGCCACCGCTGGCTTGAACTCCTCGTTCATGCAGAACCCGTCGGTGATGGCGCTGTACCTGCCGGTCGCCTCGCGCCTGGCTTCGCGTACCGCACTCACGTTGAAGCGCCAGTTGCTGCCGATTTCCGCCGCCATCGTGATGGGCGGCGCGTTGACCATGGTCGGCAACTCGCCGCTGATCCTGCTCAACGACCTGTTGATGTCGGCCAACAACAACCTGCCCTCCGGCACCGCCACCATCGAGCCGCTGCGCATGTTCGCGCCGCTGCCGATCGGTGTCGCCCTGCTGATTGCCTCGCTGCTGTACTTCCGCTTCTACGGCAGCCGCAAGCTGCAGGAAGAAGAAACCGAAAGCGAAGACGGCCAGGCGCCAGCCCGCACCGAGAGCTACTTCGCCAAGTCCTATGGCATCGAAGGCGACGTCTTCGAACTGCTGGTCACTGCCGAGAGCCCGCTGGTCGGCATGACCGTCGGTGAGGCCGAGAACCTGTTCGACGCGCCACTGCTGCTGGCATTGAAGACCGGCGATGACACCCGCCTGTCACCGCCGGCTGACATGCGCATATGGGTGGGCAGCGTGATCGGCGCGATGGGCCCGCGTCAGCAGGTGTCGGACTTCGCCCAGAACCAGTTCCTGCGCATGTCCTCGCGCTTGAAGCAGCTGGGCGATCTGTTCAATCCTGCGCGCGCCGGCATTTCCGAAGCGGTGGTGCCGCCGACCTCGCGCCTGATCGGCAAAACTGCCGGCGAGCTGCGCCTGCGCAAGGAGCGCGGCATCAGCCTGCTGGCGATCAACCGCGACAAGCAGGTGATCCGCGAGGACGTGCGCAATACCGCACTGCGTGCCGGCGACATGCTGGTCTTCCACAGCATCTGGCAGGACCTGGCTACCGCTGCTGAAAGCCGTGACTTCGTGGTGGTCACCGACTACCCCAAGGGCGAGCAGCGCCCGCACAAATTCAAGATCGCCATGGCGATCTTCGCGCTGACCATCATCATCGCGCTCACCTCGCACCTGCCGGTGGCCTTGACCCTGCTCACCGGCGTAGCCGGCATGCTGCTGACCGGCGTGCTGCGCATGGACGAGGCCTATGCGGCGATCAACTGGAAGACCATCTTCATGATGGCCGGCCTGATTCCGCTGGGCTGGGCAATGGACAGCAGTGGTGCAGCGGCATGGATTGCCGGCCACACCATCGACAAGCTGCCTGCCGGTATACCGGTATGGGCACTGGAGATCGCATTGGCGTTGTTGACCACCGCGTTCTCGCTGGTGATCAGCCATGTCGGCGCGACCATCGTGATGGTGCCGATTGCGGTCAACCTTGCGCTGGCTGCGGGTGGCAATCCCACCGCGTTCGCGCTGATCGTAGCCCTGTCGGCGTCCAACAACCTGATGACCGCGTCCAACCCGGTGATCTCGATGGCGATGGGCCCGGCCAAATACACCCCGCGTGAGATGTGGCGGGTCGGCGGACCGCTGTCGCTGCTCTATACCGCGATCGTGGTGATCATGATCAACATCATGTTCTGAGAGGCTCGGGATCTTGTAGGAGCGGCGTCAGCCGCGAAGCCAGCACACCTGCCGGCGCAAACGGCGGAAAAACACCCGCCACGCAGCGAACAGCGGCTTTTATCGATCACCAGACACTATCGGCCTTGTAGCACTAGTGGCTTCGCGGCTAACGCCGCTCCTACAAAGGCCGCTAGGCCTGTAGAACCGCTTGAGCAGCCTCAGCCCAGCAACACCTTCTCGTCGCTCACCAGCACCGGCACCGCGCGCAGCGAATCGCCTTTGCACGGGCCTGCGACGCAGATACCGCCTTCCAGCTCGAACGAAGCACCGTGCACGGCGCAGACCAGATGCCCTTCGCGGCTCTTGAGGAACTGGCCCGGCGCCCAATCCAGCGCGCGCCCGGCGTGTGGGCAGACGTTCAACCACGCCCGCACCGCATCACCATCGCGGTACAAGACCAAGGTTTCGGCATCGCCATCAATCACTGCCACCACCGCGTGAAAGCCTTGGTCAGGCACGGCGGCCAACGGGCAAAGTTCGATTCCGGAAGCGATGGCGCTGGGCATTGGAACACCGATACGAGTAAGCCGCTTATTGTCGCATGGGCAGTCAAGGCTGGACGAAGCTGACTCACGCCCCTGTCGCGCCCCCTATTCAGACATAAATTAACGACAACTTCACGCAATTGGCCTAATCGCCCCTGATACTCCACAGCAGACTCAACGTCATAGAGCTTTCATGAACATCCGTTACGTCCAATTCGCCAAGCTGCGCAACCTGTTCGAGCCGCGCAAACCGCGCAACCCGTTGGTGCGCATTGCCTTGGGCCTGCTCGGCATCGCAATTCTTGCGGTACTGGTAGTCGGCGGCGTATTCATTGGCGCAGCCATGATCTTGGGCGGCATCGCCTGGAAGCTGTTTGCATCGCGCAAAGCCCGCGCCGTACGCAAGGCCGACCCGACCGTGGTCGACGCCGAGTACCGCGTAGTACGTAAGACCGCCCTGCCGCAGCCGCGCTAAAGCTTTTCTGTAGTGCCGAGCCACGCTCGGCAGGGGCCTTCCCGAAAGCCTCTCCTGTAGTGCGGAGCCATGCTCGGCAGGGGCCTCACCAGTGCGCTCAGGTTGTAGGAGCGGCGTCAGCCGCGAAGCCGACACCACCGAAACTACCGGCATAGCTGCAATCTGATCGACCATCTGCTTCGCGGCTTACGCCGCTCCCACAAATTGGCCTTCGCGCGCAGCGTGCCTACGCTCTACACAGATGCCTGCGTCCGCTAGACTTTTGCGTCGTTTCACCTGGACGCAACCATGACTGATCTGATTCCCGCCCTGCCCCAGCCTCGCATCCCGGTCGCCGGTGGCGGCACCTTCCCGGTGCGCCGCATCTATTGCGTAGGCCGCAATTTTGCCGATCACGCCCGCGAGATGGGCGCTGCCGCACCAGCCTCGGCCAGCGAACGCGGCCAGCCGATGTTCTTCATGAAGCCAGCCGACGCCATCGTGGTCGGCGACACGGCGATCCCCTATCCGCCCGCCACCTCCGACCTGCACCACGAAGTGGAGCTGGTGGTGGCGCTGGGCAAGGATGCGCCGGCCGGTGTACTCGCCGTGGATCAGGCGATGGATCTGGTGCTGGCCTATGGCGTCGGCCTGGACCTGACCCGCCGTGACCTGCAGGCAGCCGCCAAGGCCAAGGGTGGCCCTTGGGATATCGCAAAGGGCTTCGATCATTCCGCGCCGGTCAGCACCCTGGTGCTCGCCTCCGAGATCGGTGACCTGGCGCCGCTGGAGCTGTCGCTGGAAATCAACGGCGAGCTGCGCCAGAAGTCCACGCTGGACCAGATGATCTGGAACGTCGCCGACATCCTGCATGAGTTGTCCAAACTCTACGCGCTGCGTGCCGGCGACCTGATCTTCATGGGCACCCCGGCCGGCGTGGCCGCACTGCAGCGAGGCGACCGTTTCAGCGCACGCCTAGGAAAAATCGCACATCGCGAAGGTTTGATCGCCTGATGACATCCAGTGGAGTAGTCTGCGCCAGCTCCCCTTCATGCTTACCTAGGAAAAACACATGGGAATGATCAGCGAATTCAAGGAATTTGCGATGCGCGGCAACGTCATCGACCTCGCGGTCGGTGTCGTGATCGGTGCCGCATTCGGCAAGATCGTCACCTCGCTGGTCGAGAAGGTGATCATGCCGCCGATCGGCTGGCTGATCGGCAATGTCGATTTCTCGGCATTGGCCTGGACCTTGGCACCGGCAAAGATCGGCGCCGACGGCAAGGAAATCCCTGCCGTGGTGATCGGCTATGGCGACTTCATCAACACGCTGATCCAGTTCGTCATCGTCGCTTTCGCAATCTTCATGCTGGTCAAGGTGGTCAACCGCCTGTCGCGCAAGAAGGAAGAAGCCCCGGCCGCCGCGCCTGAGCCCAGCGAAGAAGTGCTGCTGCTGCGTGAGATCCGCGACGGCCTCAACAAGCACTGACCGCTCTGTAGGTCTGCCAGCAACGGCCGGGAGATTCCCCGGCCGTTGCCGTTTGCAACCTTTAGAACGTCATCGTCATCGACACCTGGGGGCTGACATAAGAGGCGCTGTTGCGCCCTCCCGGCAACGACGCCTGCACACCGAACAGCACACCGACCTGGTCGTTGATGATGTATTCCACGGCCGGCGCAGCACTGAACGCGCGGCTGCGTGCGCCGGTCTGATGCAGCCCTTTCCGCTGACCGGAAGCATCGACGGTGCTGCCATCAATCACATTGCCCGACTGCGTACTGGCAGTCAGATCCAAAGCCAACACCCAGTTGCGGTTGATGCTGTATTCCAGCCCCAATGCGCCACTGACCGCCGCACCCGCGTCGAGCGTGCCGCGAAAGCTCTGCTCGGTGCCATACACGCTGCGCCCGACCAGCGAAACGCTGCCCGGCGACGGGCTCCAGGTGGTCTGCCAGCGCCAGCGCAGCGGCCGCCCATTTGGCATCCACAGCACCTGCTGCCCCAGCAACGACAGGCCGGTGCGATAGACGCCGCTACCCTGTCCGTTGAGCGTGTTCTCACCCAGGCGGTCATGTCGCCCAGTCGCCAGTGATTGGCTCAGCATCGCGGCCAAGGTCATCTTGCTGGTCAATGCATCGCCAGCGCGCAACTGGTAGCGCAGCCGCGCTGCGCTATCACCAATCCGATAGCCATCACTGTGCTGCGCGCCCTGCGCCGAGCGGCTGCCGTTGAGCACCAACTCGCCGGTCAGCTGATCGGTGATACCTCCACTGAGCAACAGGCTCAGCAATTGGCTGCTGTCGTGTGCATCCAGCGTATGGCGATCACCGTGGTCGTCGTACACGCCACTGGTGCGGCTGTAGATCCAATACGGTTGAGCAAAAAACTCGCCTTGCGGCATCGCTGCCGGGCCCGGAGTGACCAACGGCCCGGTAAAACGCACATCGTCCATGGAGTGCGTCTGTGCCAATCCGATTACTGGCAGTACCAGCATCAACAACGTCCCTGCCGTCTTGTGTCGCAATGTCATCAAGTGTTCCTGAGCTATCCACCAAACCGGTGGGGGTGCTCAGGCTCGCTTGTGATGCTGCATCGCAATACGAGAAAAACCCTTGATTGCCTGTCATCGTTTTAGCCGCTCATATCGTCTAGCGGATGCTTGCAAAAGCAGCCAGAAGGGGAACCACCTAGCCAATACCAAGACTTCCACACATCCCAACCGGCACATTCCCCTACGCCAAACCACTGTTACCCTGACTCGACAAATCACCTTGGAATTGACTATGCGTCGCCGCGCTCTTTCCCTTGCCCTCCTGTTGCTGTGCTCCTCGGCCGCTGCCAACGCTGCGCCCACCCATATTCCGCAGCAGGCGCTGACCAAGGCCGCCGAACTGCGCGCACAGGCGCTGGCGGACAACACCGGCTGGCAGGTGGTGGAATCGCTGACCACCGAAGTGGGCCCGCGCATGGCCGGCAGCGAAGCCGATGCACGTGCGGTGGAATGGGCCAAGGCCAAGTTCAAGGCGCTGGGCTTCGACAAGGTTTGGACCGAGCCGGTCACCTTCCCGAAGTGGGAGCGCCGCAGCGAGCACGCCTCGGTACTGGGTGCGCATCCGCAGCCGCTGACCATCACCGCGCTGGGCGGTAGCCCGGCCGGCACGGTGGAAGCCGAGATCGTACGTTTCGAAGGTCTGGATGCATTGAAGGCGGCGCCGGAAGGCTCGTTGACCGGCAAGATCGCCTATGTCGACTTCACCATGACCCGCAAGCGGGATGGCGCTGACTACGGCATCGGCGGCAGCGTGCGCAGCCGTGGCCCGTCCGAGGCGATCCGCAAGGGTGCGGTCGGCTTCATCATGCGTTCGGCCGGTACCGATTCGCACCGCATGCCGCATACCGGCATCACCCGTTTCGACGAAGGCCTGACTCCCGTGCCATCGGCTGCACTCTCCGGCCCGGATGCCGACCAGCTCAACCGTCTGGTCGCGCGCGGTGCTACCCGCATCCGCATCGCATTGGACTGCGGCTGGGACGGCAGCTACACCTCGCAGAATGTGATCGGCGAAATCACCGGCCGCAGCCTGCCCAAGGAAGTGGTCGTGATCGGCGGTCACCTGGACTCCTGGGACCTGGGCACCGGCGCCATCGATGACGGCGCAGGTATCGGCATCACCATGGCCGCCGGCCATCTGATCGGCCAGCTCAAGCAGGCACCCAAGCGCACCATCCGCGTGATCGCCTTCGCAAACGAGGAACAGGGTCTGCACGGTGGCAAGGCCTATGCAGCTGCGCGCGTCGCGGCTGGCGAAATCGTGCAGCAGCACATCGCCGCCGAGAGCGACTTCGGCGCGGGCCGTATTTATGCCTTCAACACCGGCTCGGGCAATCCGGCTGAATCGCGCGAGGCCACCCGCCAGATCGGCGAGGCGCTGGCGCCGCTGGGTATCGAATACCGCGCCAACGAAGGTGGCCCCGGCCCCGACGTAGGCCCGCTGGCGGCCAAGGGCGGTGCCTGGGCATGGCTGGCGCAGGACGGAACCGATTATTTCGACCTGCACCACACCCCGGACGACACCCTGGACAAGATCGACCCGAAGGCATTGGCGCAAAACGTGGCTGCTTACACCGTGTTTGCCTATCTGGCAGCGGAGTCTGAAGGCAGCTTCGGCAGCGAAGCCAAGGATGTGGTGCCGCCGCGGGAGTGATTTTTTGCCCGGTTGAAACAAGAAAGGCGCCGCAGGGCGCCTTTCTTGTTTCGGGTTTCTGTAGTGGGGGGGGGCGGGGGGGGGGGGGGGGAGAGCGAAAAAAACCACCCCACCCGCGGGCGGGGGCGACTTAGTGAAGAGTGGGAGGCGTGGGGGGGGGGG
>NZ_JBRREB010000092.1:0-8067 GCF_056759995.1 Stenotrophomonas sp. STEN030
CTTTGGGCCCTGGCCTTTGGGCCTTGCTGTTGCCGTCCCCTCACCCCTTTACCGGAGAGGGGTTGGGGTGAGGGGAGCTTTGGCTTTGGCTTTGGCTTTGGCTTTGGCTTCGGCTTCGGCTTCGGCTTCGGCTCTCGAAACAAGCAAGAACCACAAAAACAAAACGCCGCCCTGATCAAGGCGGCGTTTTCTATGCACTCAGGCCTGACAGATCATCAGCTTCGCGGCTCACGCCGCTCCCACAAGCCGGGCTTTGTCAGCTTCGCGGCTTACGCCGCTCCTACAAAACTTACGCTGCCCCTACCGGCGCTGCGCCTTCCGCTGCTGGCGGGTTCAAGCCCAGCCAGCCGCCGATGATGCCGCGGGCTTCGTCCACGCCCTGGCGCGATTCGCCGGAGAAGGTCTGCACGCTGACGGTGTCACCAAAGATTGAATGCAGGTCCTTGCGCACCTTCTGCAGGGTCTGCATCTGCTGGCCACGGCCGAGCTTGTCAGCCTTGGTCAGCAGCGCATGCGCCGGCAGGCCGCGCTGCACGGCATAACCCAGCATCTGCCGGTCGTAGTCCTTCAGTGGATGACGGATGTCCATCACCACCACCAGGCCCTTGAGCGCATTGCGGGTGCGGAAATACTGATCGATGAAGGCCTGCCAGTGGGCCTGCAGGTCCAGCGGCACCTTGGCGTAGCCGTAACCGGGCAGATCGACCAGGTGCGCCTCGGGGGTTACCTCGAAGAACACCAGCTGTTGGGTGCGGCCGGGGGTCTTGGAGACACGGGCCAGGGAATTTTGGCGGGTCAGCGCGTTGAGCGCGCTGGACTTGCCGGCGTTGGAGCGACCGGCAAATGCCACTTCGGCCCCCAGATCCGGCGGCAACTGCCGGGAATTGTGGGCGGAAAGGTGGTAACGGGCGCGTTCGATGAGCAATGACATACGCATAGGATCGCATGTTGCGACGCCGCGCGTCGGCTTGGCCGCTGTTCCGGGACCACCGATCCGGCCGATTTTGCTGCACTGCTGCGTTGACCGTGCCGCAAAACGCCGTTGATAATCCGGGCGATGCCGGCGGAAAGCCCCGCCCGGCCCGGTCCACACGGAGCTTCAGCATGCGCCATGCTCGTGTTCTTGCCGTTGCAGCACTGGTAGTCCCCGTAATCGCCGCCGTCGCCTTTGCCCAGAGCTCGGTTACCGCCGTGCCGGACAATGCGCCTGTACAAACCGCTTCGCTGGAGATCGACTTCAGCAAGACCAAACCCGGCGATGCCAAGGCCGGCGAGGCCAAAGCGTCCACCTGTGCGGCCTGCCACGGCGCCGACGGTAACTCAGCCGTGGAGATCTATCCGCGACTGGCCGGGCAGAGCGAGCGCTATATCGCCAAGGAAATGGCCCTGATCGCCAGCGGCCAGCGCAACGAAGGCGCAGTCGCCGCGATGCTGCCCTTCATGGAAGGGCTTACCCCGCAGGACATGCGCGATATTGGCGCCTTCTTCGCCACCCAGAAGTCCGGTGCTGGTGTGGCCGATGACGCCGTGGTCAGCGAAGGTCCTTACCAAGGCATGAAGTTCTTCGAAGTCGGCCAGAAGCTTTATCGCGGCGGCGACGCCAGCCGCAACATCCCGGCCTGCATCGCCTGCCACGGCCCGACCGGTGCAGGTAACCCGGGCCCGGCCTATCCGCATATCGGCGGCCAACATGCCGGCTATGTCGCGCAACGTCTGCAGCGCTACCAATCTGGTCAGACCGGCGAGGCTGATGCAGCGCAGTTCAAGATCATGGCCCAGATCAGCCACGCACTGACCGGGCAGGAGATCCAGGCGCTGGCCAGTTACGTCCAAGGTCTGCATGATCGAGCCAACGATGCAACGGTAGCCACCGCCGCCGCACAACCCTGATACCCGCCGGTCGCCCCGGCGACCCGGCAACTGCCTCACGCAGACACGCCGGCCGTAAGGTCGGCGTCTGTTTTTCCAACGGAGACTCCCCACGATGAAGTTGTTCCCCCGACTGTTGCTGATGCTGCTGGCAATAGCCCCGCTCTCGGCCTGTGCCGCCGCCCCTACCGCGCTGGTCGAAGGCGATGACTATGAATTGATCGCCGAGCCGGGCCCGTTTGCGCCGCTGGCCGGCAAGATCGAGGTGGTCGAGGTATTTGGTTACACCTGCCCGCACTGCGCCCACTTCGAGCCGCAGTTGGAGGCATGGGTGGCCAAGCAGGCAGCCGACGTGCGCTTTACCCCGGTACCGGCAGCGTTTGGCGGCTACTGGGATTCCTACGCACGTGCCTTCTATGCCGCCGAACAGCTCGGCGTACGCCAGCGCAGCCATGCCGACGTGTTCAAGGCGCTGCATGTGCAGGGCAGCCTGCCGGCACAGAACGTCACGCCCGACGAACTGGCTACCTTCTATGCCCAGTACGGCGTGCAGCCGCAGCGTTTTGTCGACGCCCTGCGCAGCCAGCAGGTGGATGACAAGGTCAAGAACGCCCGCGCCTTCGCCATGCGGGTCAAGGTCACCGGCACGCCGATGCTGATCGTCAACGGCAAATACCTGGTCAAGGGCAAGACCTTTGATGACACCCTGCGCATTGCCGGTGCCCTGGTGGCACGCGAACGCAGCGGCGCAAGCCGTCGCTGAAACCTCCGCTGAAGCCCGGCTGAGCCGGGTCACCTGTTCAGCCGAATACGCACATAATGCGTCCCTGCGCGCACCGGTTGCAGTCTCACTGTCCGGTGCCCCAAACATACCCTGCTGGAGATCCCTCCCGATGAAGATCCGCTTCGCCCTGGCCCTGACCGCCCTGTTGCCGCTGATGGTTGCCTGCAAAGCCCAGGACGGCACCGCTGATACTGCCGCTCCGGCAACCCCGGCTGCTACCGAAGCCGCTCCGGCCGCCACCCCGGCCCCGGCCGTTGAAGGTGCCGCCGCTGAAGGCGCTACCGCTGCACCGGCTGCCACCGACGCCGCCCCGGCTACCCCGGTCCCGGCACAGGCCCGCCTGGTCGGCCCGGAGCCGGTTGCCGGCACCGACTATGTCGCCATCGAAGGTGGCCAGCCGTTCCAGCCGGCTACCGGCAAGGTCGAAGTGGCTGAGATCTTTGGCTATGTCTGCCCGGCCTGCGCCCGCTTCCAGCCGCTGATCAGCTCGTGGAAGGCCGGTCTGCCTTCGGACGTGAGCTTCGTCTACGTGCCGGCTGCCTTCGGCGGCACCTGGGACAACTACGCGCGCGCCTTCTACGCCGCTGAAACCCTGGGCGTGCAGGAGAAGACCCACGACGCGCTGTACTCGGCCATCCACATCGAGCAGACCCTGAAGGGCGAGCGCGGCAGCGATTCGGTCCAGGACATCGCCAACTTCTACGGCAAGTACGGCGTTGATCCCAAGACCTTCGCTGACACCATGGGCAGCTTCGGCGTCGCCGCCAAGGTCAACCGTGGCAAGCAGTTCGCCCAGCGCAGCAAGATCGCCGGTACCCCGTCGCTGATCGTCAACGGCAAGTACCTGGTCAAGGGCAAGGGCTATGAAGACATGCTCCGCATTGCCGACCACCTGATCGCGCGCGAACGCGCCGCCAACGCCAAGTGAGGTATCAAGGGCCTCGGCAACGAGGCCCTTGAGTTCGACCCGTCGTGAAATCCCCTACCCAGACATTGCGCTTGCTGACCGCCAACATCCAGGCCGGCTCCAGCACCCGCCGCTACAGCGACTATGTGACCCGCAGCTGGTCACATGCGCTGCCTGCCGGGCAGAAACGCTCCAGCCTGGACGCAATTGCCAAACTGGCCAGCGGTCGCGACATCGTCGGCCTGCAGGAAGCCGATCCGGGCAGCCTGCGCTCGGGCTTCACCAACCAGACCCATTATCTGGCCGAGCGGGCAGGCTTCAACTATTGGGCACACCAGCCGAACCGCCGCATGGGCGGCGTGGCCTCCAGCGCCAATGGCCTGCTGAGCCGGCTGGAACCGGTGGAAGTACAGGACCATGCCCTGCCCGGCCGCATCGGTGGCCGCGGCGTGCTGCTGGCGCGTTATGGCGATGGCAAGGAAGGTCTGACCGTTGCGGTGGCGCATCTATCACTGGGCACCGGCTCGCGTCTGTCGCAGCTGGACTTCATTTCCGACCTGCTGGCCGACCATCCCAATGCGGTATTGATGGGCGACTTCAACTGCATGGCCGACCGCCCGGAAATGCGCGTGCTGTACCACAAGACCCGGCTGCAGCCACCGAGCTGTCTGGTGCCAACCTTCCCCAGCTGGGGCCCGGACCGCGCCATCGACCACATCCTGATTTCCGACAACCTGAAGATGCTCGACACCCGCGCCGTTCCCGCCGCGCACTCGGATCATCTGGCCGTTGAAATGGAAGTCGAAGTCCCCGCCGACAGCCTGCGCTGAGCGCAGGCTCAGCCTGCAACCGCTGCAGGCGGTGGCCGCCGTCGCGCGGTCAAGGTACTGCCCGCCGACGCCAACACCGTGCAGCCGATCGCCAGCCATTGCAGGCCGGTCAGGTGTTCGTGCAACAACAGCAACGCCCACAGCGCCGCTACTGCCGGCTCCATGCTGATCAGGATGCCGAAGGTTTCCTTGGGCAGGCGCTTGAGCGCCATCATTTCCAGCGACATCGGGATGGCACTGGACACCACCGCCACCACGAAGCCAGCCAACAGGATCTTCGGCTCCAGCAGCGCCATGCCGGCATGCGCCACGCCGACCGGCACCACCACCAGCGACGCCGCCAGCAAACCCAGTGACACGCTGTGGCCGGCATGCAGATGCCCGGTGCGCTTGCCGTAGATGATGTACAGCGCCCAGCAGAATGCAGCGCCCAGCGCATACATGACCCCGACCGGGTCCAGCGCCTGGCCGCCATCCAGCGGCAACAGCAACACCAAGCCGACCAACGCGCAGCCAACCCAGACGAAATCAATCGGTCGCCGCGAGGAGAACATCGCCACCGCCAGTGGACCGGTGAACTCGATGGCAACGGCAATCCCGAACGGAATCGTGCGCAACGCCATGTAGAACAGCAGGTTCATCAGCCCCAGCGTCAATCCGTAGCGCAGGATCGCCGCGGCATCGGGGCGACTGGTATGCCAGCGCCAAGGCCGCCACAGCAGCAACAGGAACAGCGCCGAAAAGCCCACGCGCAACGCGCTGGTGCCTTGCGCACCAATAATGGGAAACAGGTTCTTGGCGTAGGACGTGCCGATCGACAACGAGGTCACCGAGCCGAGTACCGCCAGCACCGGCAACAGCGATGCGAATCGGGAATTTTGCATGCGCCTAGTGTATTCGCCCACGCCGCCATCGGCAGCCGTAAAAAGCGCGAGAATGCCGCCTGCCGCCAAGCAAGGCATCAGCTACCGCCTGGGCAGCTGATGCCTGCCAACACCCACGACTTACTGGATGAACGCGATACGCTGCATTTTGGCGTTGTTGGCAGCCGCCAGCACCTTGGCCATCACCTGGTACTGCGCATCCGGTGAGGCGTCGATGCGTAGCTCCGGCAGGTTGCCGACATGCAGATCGGCCTGCGCCTGCAGCCGCGCCTGCAGATCAGCTATCGCCAGCACTTCGCCGTTCCAGTACAGCTGATCGGCTGCGTCCACCCGCAGCTCGATCGGCGGTGGCGGCTCGACACGTTGCACGAACTTGTTGCTGTGTTGTGGCAGATCGACAGGGATCGGCACCGACACCATCGGCGCGGTCACGATGAAGATGATCAACAACACCAACATCACGTCGACCAGCGGGGTCACGTTGATATCGGCCAATGGACGCCCGCTTTTGCCTGCTGCACTGAATGCCATTCCAGTTCCCCCAGGGCGAGGCCGACTGCCTCGCCACCGAAGCTACGCCTGCTTCCAAGGGTTTCCAGCAAGGCGGCGGTTTCCGTTCAGCTTCCATTTGCGCGCCAGCGACGTGCTTGTTCATGTGCGGGTCGGGCTGCTGCTCTGCCGTTGACGCTGCGGCCGTTATTCTTCCGCCATGAATAAAATCCTCCTGCTGCCTCTGGCTACCCTCGCCGCGCTGCTCAGCGCCTGCGTCCAAGCCCAGAACCTGGACGCACAACGCACCGCGATGCGCACCGCCATCGACAACGCCGAGCGCGGGCAGTTCGATGCCAACGCGACCGCACCGCTGCGCAATCACCCACTGTACGGCTGGCTGGAGTTCAGCGCCCTGCGCCGCAACATCGACACGCTGCCCAATGCGCAGGCACAGGACTTCCTGAAGCGGTATCAGGGTCAGGCCGTAGCCGAAAGCTTGCGCTCGGCATGGTTGCCCGCGCTCGCCCGCCGCCAGGACTGGCCGACCCTGCTGGCCAACTGGAAGACCAGCAACGATCCCGGCCTGCGTTGTGCCGAGCTCAATGCAAGACAGGCCACCGGCAAGGCCGATGCGCAATGGACCAGCGACGCCCAGTCTTTGTGGCGCAGCGCCGGCAAGTCGTTGCCCGATGGCTGTGATCCGGTGTTTGCAGTCCTCGCCAGCCGCGGCGGCCTGACCCCAGCCCTGCGTTGGGAACGCATCGATGCTGCTGCCGACGCACAGCAAGCGGCGGTGATGCGTGCCGCCGCACGCGGCCTGCCAGCCACCGAACTCGCCCAGGCCAATGACTACGCCGCCTTCGTCGACAAGCCGGACGCGCGCGCCTTGAACTGGCCAAAGAACGAACGCAGCCGCCGCATCGCCGTCGACGGCCTGCAGAAGCTGGCCAAGACCGACCCCGGCGCAGCCGAGCTGCAGCTGCCGCAATACGCCCAGGCGCTGGCCCTGAGCGCCGAGCAGCAAGGCCAGGTGCTGTACGAAATCGCGTTGTGGACGGTGGCTTCCTACCTGCCGGATTCGGCGCGTCGTTTGGCCGCCGTGCCCGAATCGGCCTATGACGAACGCCTGCACGAATGGCGCACCCGCGAGGCAATGGCACGCGGCGACTGGCCGGTGGCACTGACCGCTATCCGCAAGATGCCGGCCAGCCAGCGCAACGATTCACGCTGGCGCTGGTTCGAGGGCCGCCTGCTGGAGAAAACCGGCAAGCCAGCCGACGCCACCGCGCTGTACCGCGCCGCCGCCAGCGAACCGACCTTCCACGGTTTCCTGGCCGCCGACAAACTCAAGCAGCCCTACAACCTGTGCCCATGGAACCCCGGCGACAGCGCAGCGGCGAAGACCGCCGTTGCCCGTGACCCCGCGCTGGTACGCGCAATCGAGCTGTTCAAGATCGAACGCCCGAGCTGGGCTGCACGCGAATGGGCGGAGGCCTTGTCGCGTTTCGACGACAGCCAGCGCCGTCTCGCCGTGGAAGTGGCCAGCAACAACGGTTGGTTTGATCGCGCGGTGTTCGCATTGAAGGGCCCGCAGGAAATGCGCTTGTACAACCTGCGCTTCCCGCTGCACCACGACGACACAATCCGTCGCGAGGCTGCACGCAACGCTTTGGACCCTGCCTGGATTGCTGCGGAAATTCGCGCCGAAAGCATCTTCAATCCGAACGCGCGTTCACCGGCCAACGCCATGGGCTTGATGCAGGTACTGCCGGCCACCGGCGCCAGTGTGGCCAAGAGTATTGGCTTGAGCGGTTATGGCGGTGCAGCCAGCCTGTACGACTCGGACACCAACATCGCCATCGGCACCGCCTATCTGCGCCAGTTGATGGACAAGTACAACGGCCTGCCCTACGTCACCATCGCCGCCTACAACGCCGGCCCCACGCCGACCGCACGCTGGCAGAGCCAACGCCCGAACTACGACCCGGACTTCTGGATCGAGACCATCAGCTACAAGGAAACCCGCGAGTACGTGGCGCGCGTGCTTGCCTTCAGCGTGATCTACGACTGGCGCCTCAACAGCAACGCATTGACCCTGAGCGACCGCATGGTCGGCAAGACCCAGGGCGCGCGCAAGGCCTTCAGCTGCCAGTAGCAACCGCGATATCTGTAGTGGGGGGGCCGCCGGCGGGGGGGGGGGGCCGCGGGGGGAAGGGCGGGGGGCGGGGGGGGGCGGGCCGGACCCCCCCCGCCCGCGCCGGGGGGGGGGGGGGGGGGGGGGGGGGGGGGGGGGGGGTTGGG
>NZ_JBRREB010000093.1:0-7900 GCF_056759995.1 Stenotrophomonas sp. STEN030
GGTCTGCTGGCGCGCCGCCGCGGCCCCGCGCCCCGCCCCGCGGCGCGCGGCGGGCCCGCCTGTGCCGTGCCGCCCCCCCCCCCGCCCCCCCCCCCCCCCCCCCCCCCCCCCCACTACAGGTCGCTGGGCAAGCCCCTGCCGAGCATGGCTCGGCACTACCTTGTTCCGGCGTGCTCTAATCGCGCACCTGTTGCTGAAGGATGTCGTCGTTGTCTACTTCTGCTTTCCAGCCTGTGGCGGCCAATGAACGCATCGCCAGCTTGGATGTGCTGCGTGGCTTTGCCTTGTTCGGCATCTTGCTGATGAACATGGAGGCCTTCAGCGGCCCGTTGGACATGTCGTTCACCGGCATCGATCCGCATTGGCTGGGCCGGGACTACTGGGCCGATGCCTTCGTCTACATCTTCGTGCAGGGCAAGTTCTTCACTCTGTTCTCGCTGCTGTTCGGTGCCGGCTTCGCGGTAATGGCGCAGCGGGCGGCCACTGCAGGGCGCGACTTCACCCGCTTCTATCTGCGCCGCAGCCTTGGCTTGCTGATCATCGGCGTGCTGCATGCGTTGCTGCTGTGGTCCGGTGACATTCTGGTTGCCTACGCGCTGTTGTCGTTTGCCTTGTTGGCGTTCCGCGAGGCGCCGCGTAGTTGGTTGCCGGCGCTGGGCACCATGGCATATCTGGGAGCTGCCGTATTGATGCTGCTGTTGGGCGCCCTGATGCAATTTGTTCCGGCCGACGCCGCCACTGCGCAGGCCGAAGCAGCAAAGGCTGCAATCGAGGCGCAGCGTCAGGCTTACGGACAGGGCAGTTATCTGCAGGCAGTTGCGCAGCGCTTGCAGGACGTGGGTGCTTCGCTGGGTGCGCTGTTGCTGGTCGGCCCACAGGTGCTGGGTATGTTCCTGATCGGCGCATGGTTTGCGCGCAGCGGCGCGATCGCCGAACCCGGCCGCTATCCGCGGTTGTGGGCCGTTTTGCGCTGGTTGTTGCTGCCAGTTGGCTTGGCGGTGATGCTGTTGAGCGTGTGGGTGCTGCCATACAACGCCCCGGGACAGTTCACCATGCGCAGCGCAGGCGCCTACGCGCTGACTGCAGTGGCAGGTTTGCTGATGTGTCTGGGCTATCTGGCCTGGGGTGTGCGCTGGAGTCGTTGTCTGCAATGGCTGGCACCGGCTGGACGCATGGCCTTGAGCAATTACCTTGGGCAGTCTCTGGTCTGCACCCTGGTCTTCTACGGCTATGGTCTGGGTTGGTTCGAGCAGATGGGGCGTGCGTCGCAGCTGCTGTTTGCCGTGGGTCTGTTCGCTGTGCAGGTACTGCTCAGCCAGCTATGGTTGCGGCGTTTCCAGTACGGGCCGGTGGAATGGCTGTGGCGGGCGTTCACTTACTTGCAATTGCCACCACTGCGGCGCTGATGCATTAGTGGCAATAAAATAGCTGGGTGAACTCCCCCAAAGACGATGTTCTTGTTGTTGGCGCCGGTGCCACCGGTCTGGCCACCGCGTTGGCGCTTTCCGAAGCGGGACGGCAGGTGCGGTTGATTGACGCCGGCACACTGGGCGGTGCTACCTCGCACGGCAACTGCGGCACCATCACTCCCAGCCATGCGCCACCGTTGGCGGCACCGGGCGTGCCGGTGCGCGCATTGCGCTGGATGCTGTCGCCGCAGGCGCCGCTGTACATTCCGCCGCGTTTTGATCCTGCGCTTTGGCGCTGGCTGCTGAAGTTCGCTGCGCGCTGCAATCGACAGGACTGGCTACGCAGCGCGCAAGGGCGTGCCGCGTTGTTGAACGACTCTCGGCAACGCTTGGCCGATTGGGTGCTGCGTTACCAGCTGGATTGCGAGTTCGCCGAGAAGGGCTTGGACTATGTGTTTCGCCAGCAAAGCAATTTCGACACCCACGCGGCCGAATGCGACGCATTGGCAGATCTTGGCATCGCCACCGAGATCATCGATGGCAGCGATTACGTTCGTGCTGAGCCCGCCTTCAATGATGGCGTGGTCGGCGCGATCCGTTTTCCAGGCGATGCCAGTCTGCGTCCGGATCGTTACACCGCCGAACTCGGACGGGTGCTGCGTGCGCGCGGTGTGCTGATTGAAGAGCACTGCGCGGTGCAATCATTTGAGCCACGCGAGCAGGGCGTGCGCGTGCAGACCAATCGAGGTGCCCGCGATACCGATGAACTGGTGCTGGCGACCGGCGCGTGGTCACCACGGCTGGCCGCCAAGTTGGGGCTGCGCGTCCCGATCCAGGCAGGCAAAGGCTACTCCATCACTGGCAGTTGCCCGATGCAGGTGCCGAGCCGGCCGGTGGTGCTGAAGGATCGTTCGGTATTTGTCATTGCCTGGGCTGAACAGATGCGTCTGGGCGGCACGATGGAATTTTCCGGGCAGGACCGGCGTTTGAATGAAACCCGTCTGCAGGCACTGGAGCAGGCGGCGCGGCAGTATTTGCGCCAGCCAATCGGTGAGGTCATCCATGAGCGCTGGTATGGCTGGCGGCCGATGACCTGGGATGACATGCCGATACTGGGGCGCTCGCCCTTGCACGCTCACGTCTGGCTAGCGGCTGGTCATGGCATGCTCGGCATCAGTATGAGCAGTGGGAGCGGACAACTGATGGCTGATTTGATAACCGGGCAAGCGCCTGCAATCGATCCTGCGCCGTATCGCGTGGAGCGTTTCCAATGAGTGCGCGCAACTACGACGTGGTGGTGCTGGGCGGCGGTTCGGGCGGTTTGGCTGCCGCTTTCCGTGCCGCATCGTATGGGGCCAAGGTGGCAATGCTGGAACCAGCGCCGTTGGGTGGCACCTGCGTCAATGTGGGTTGCGTGCCGAAGAAGGCGATGTGGCTGGCCGCGGATCTGGCTGAGCGGATCGCATTGGCGCGACGTGTCGGGTTTGATGTGCCGGCCGAGCCGGCGTTGGCATGGTCGACGCTGTTGGATCGGCGCCAGCAGTACATCGCTAATATCCACGCCAGTTATCAAAAGCGGTTGGATGAAACCGGCGTGGTGCGGGTCAGCAATCGTGGGCATCTGATCGATGCGCACACGGTTCAGTGCGACGACGGCACTCAGTTCCGCGCCGAGCACATCGTCATTGCTACTGGCGCGCACCCGCTCAAGCCGGAGTTGCCAGGGGCAGATTTGGGCGGTGTTTCGGATGATTTCTTTGCGCTGCAGGCACGGCCGGATCGCGTTGCCTTGGTAGGCGGTGGTTATATCGCGGTGGAACTTGCTGGCGTACTACGTGCGTTGGGTAGCGAGGTTGCCTTGCTGGTACGCGGGCAGCGCTTGCTTGATAAGTTTGACGCGGAAGTATCAGACCAGCTGGCGGAGAACCTGCGGCTGCAGGGCGTGGAGCTGCACTTCGGCTGCAAGGTAGAAGCGCTGCAGCGGCAGCAGCAACAGATCCGCGCGCAGCTGCACAACGGCCCGGAACAGGCTGTATTCGATACGGTGCTTTTCGCCACCGGGCGTGGCCCGAACACAAAGGGGCTTGGCTTGGAGCAGGCTGGCGTGAAGCTGGGCGAGAAGGGCCAGATCGAGGTCGATGACTACCAGAACACTTCGATGCCGGGCATCTATGCGGTTGGCGACGTTACCGGCCGGGTGACTCTGACTCCGGTTGCGATTGCTGCCGCACGCAGGCTGATGGATCGTGTGCTGGGCGGGCAGCCTGAGGCCAGGCTCGATTACGAGAACGTTCCCAGTGTTGTGTTCGCGCATCCGCCGCTGGGCAGCGTCGGCCTGAGCGAGGAAGAGGCCTGCAAGCGTTTTGGCAAGGTGAGCACGTATTACAGCCGCTTCCGGCCGATGCTGCAGGCGCTGGGGCAGGGTGAGGTACGCAGCCTGTTCAAGATGGTTTGTGCTGGTGAGGATGAAAAGGTGGTTGGCATCCATCTGCTGGGCGAGGGTGCCGACGAGATCCTGCAGGGGTTTGCGGTGGCGGTGAAGGCCGGGGTGACCCGCAGGCAGATGGAGGAGACGGTGGCGATCCATCCGACTTCCGCTGAGGAAGTTGTTTTGATGCGTTGAAGTGAGGGGCTGGGTAGCAACAGCAACAGCGCAAGAAGCACGCCTGCTCAATCCTCCCCTGCGCTGCGCGCAAGGGAGGAGGCTGATCCTGCAGTCACCGGCAATGCTTCTGTTGTTGCGCCTCATGCAGCCATAAAGTGGCTGTTGAGGTTCTTTTTGCTTCGGGTTGACCTACTGGTCCTACCCAGCAGCCACGCCCAGATCCCGCAGCGCCCATAATAGAAAGCCATCTCCCCCCGGATGTCGTAACACCGTGACTGCTCCAAGCCAGCGCGAGGCCACGATGGCTGCGCCAACATTACCCACCAGCTCGCGCCGCCTGTTGATCAGCGGCCTGCTGCTGGCCGCCACCGGTGCCATCGCCGCGTCCGGTAAGGCGGTAATCGTCAAACTCGCCTATCGGCATGGCGCCGATGCCACTGCCTTGCTGGCGCTGCGGATGATGGTCGCGCTCCCGTTCTTCATCGTCATGGGCATGTGGGCGGCACGGCGCGCACAGCCGTTGTCGGTGGGCGACCGCTGGCGGGTGCTGCTGCTCGGCTTCAGCGGTTATTACCTGTCCAGCTATCTGGATTTCCTTGGCCTGCAATACATCAGCGCCACGCTGGAACGACTGATCCTGTATCTCAGCCCCACGCTGGTGGTGCTGATCGCGCTGGTGGTGCTCAAGCAACGGCCCACCCGCATCCAGGTGGCAGCCCTGTTGGTCAGCTATCTCGGCGTGTTGCTGGCTTTCGGCCATGACATCCAGCTCGAAGGCCGGCGTACCCTGATTGGCTCGGGCCTGGTGTTCGCCAGTGCGCTGAGTTATGCGGTGTATCTGTTCGGCAGTGGCCAGGCGGTGGTGCGGATTGGCGCGGTACGCCTGACCGCTTACGCCAGCATGGTGGCCTGCGTGTTGTGCATCGGTCAGTACCTGCTGTTCCAGCCTTGGGATGCGTTGTGGGAGTACGCGCCGCCGGTGTATTGGCTGTCGCTGCTCAACGGCACGATCTGCACGGTGCTGCCGGTGCTGGCGATCATGATCGGGGTCAAGCGGATTGGCTCCTCGTTGGCTGCGCAGGTGAGTATGCTGGGCCCGGTTTCCACAATTGTGCTCAGCGTATGGCTGCTCGACGAACCGATGGGCATTTGGCAAAGCGCCGGGACGGTGCTGGTGCTGCTGGGCGTGTTGCTGGTGGGCAGCGGCGTAGCGAAGAGGCGGTGAGCCCTGAGGTCAGTGCCGCCACCGGTCATGCGCGCATCCTTGAGGCGATTCGCGCCATTCCACGCGGACAGGTGCTCGGTTACGGCGAAGTAGCGGCCAAGGCCGGGCTGCCTGGTAGGGCGCGGTTGGTGGCGCGCCTGCTGGGTAGCAACGACGACCCGGAACTGCCGTGGCATAGGGTGTTGCGCTCAGACGGCCGCATCGCGATGCCCGAGGGCTCGCGCGGCTGGCGCGAGCAGAGCCAACGGCTGCGGGCGGAGGGTGTTGCGGTGGAAAACGGCCGGGTGAAGCGGGCCAAACCGCCGCGCAGCCTGGACGAGGCGATCTGGGGCCCGGGCTAGCTGCTGCGGCTATCATGGCGACAGTTCCTCCGGATGCCACCATGTTCCCGCGCCTACCCAAGATCACCCAGACGTTGCTGATCGCCAACGTCGTCCTGTTCCTGCTGCAGCAGCTTCCACAGACGGCGGGCATCTTTACCCAGCTGATGTTGTGGCCGCTGGGCTCGCAGCAGTTCTTTGCTGATTCGCCCGGTTTCGAACCGTGGCAGCTGCTGAGCTATGGTTTCCTGCATGGCAGCTTTGGCCATCTGTTCTTCAACATGCTGGCGCTTTTCATGTTTGGTGCACCGTTGGAGGCGACCTGGGGCGAGAAGCGCTTCCTGACCTATTACATGGTGTGTGTGGTTGGCGCAGGCCTGTGCCAGTTGCTGGTCGCTGCGTTTGCCGGTGAGTACAACCCGGTACTGGGCGCTTCCGGTGGCGTGTTCGGCCTGTTGCTGGCTTACGGCATGTTGTTCCCGAACCAGCGGGTGATGCTGCTGTTCCCGCCGATCCCGATGAAGGCGCGTACCTTCGTGATCGTGTTCGGTGCGATTGAACTGCTACTGGGTTTCACTGGCTGGCAGCCCGGCGTCGCCCATTTCGCCCACTTGGGCGGCATGCTGTTTGGCTGGCTGCTGATCCGCTACTGGCGCGGGCAACCGCCGTTCAACAAGCGCGGCCCGCACCTGCGCCGGGTCAAGTAGTGCCGAGCCATGCTCGGCAAGGGCATCACCGGTAAGGCCTCAGCCGAGCATGGCTCGGCTCTACAAATGAAAAAAGCAAAAAGGCGCGGATTCCGCGCCTTTTTTCCGTTTTATTTGTTTGTGCTGCAAGTGAAAAGCTACCAACCAAAGAAAGAATGTGGATCAGTTGATGCGTGCAGAATATTTCCCTGGATGAGCTGCAAAGACTACGGTGGCGTTCGAATTCAGGGAGGCTGTTAAGCGCCCTGCAGCCGTTAAATGCAGCAGAAAAGCAGGAAACCTCATGTCCAACATTCGCACTGGAGCTGTTGTCGCAAACTTTGGCCCGCGGCATCGCTGGGTCATTCTGTCAGTAGGTGTTGCAGCACAGATTAGTTTTGCAGCGGCGTTTTCAGGGTTGCCGGTGCTGAGCGTGCTGATACGTCAAGAGTACGGGCTTGCAGAGCGGCAGCTGGGTGTTGTTCTGGGCTGCATGGCGCTGGGTGTTGCGGCTTCCGAAGTACTGTGGGGTCTGCTGACCGACAAACTGGGTGATCGCCGTGTGCTGCTGATGGGCCTGGTGTCGATGGCGGCGATGTTGGCGTTGATGTCGCTGTTCATAACGCCCGGTGTCGGCGCAGGCTTTGGCCCGCTGGCGTTGAGCTACGTAGTGTTTGGCGCCGTAGGCGCGAGTGTGAATTCATCGTCGGGCCGGGCCATCATGACGTGGTTCAGCGACGGCCGACGTGGTTTCGCCATGAGCATTCGGCAGAGTGCTATTCCTGTCGGTGGCGCGTTCGGCGCGGCAGTTCTGCCAGTTCTGGCCCAACGATGGGGGTTTGGCAGCGTCTATGCGGTTCTGGCGGCCTTGTGCATGGTCAGTGCAGTTGCTACCTGGCTCTGGCTGTACGAAGCACCTGTTGGCAAACGCGTCGCTGCACTGGCTGGGCATGCAATTGAAGGGCGTTCTCCATTGCGACGTATGGACGTATGGAGACTGGCATCGGCCAGTGCTCTGTTGACTGTCCCGCAAGTTGCAGTGCTGACGTTTGCTGGCATCTACCTGCATGATGTGCATCAGCTTGGCATTGGTGTGCTGTCAGCGATGCTGATTACCGTTCAGTTGGTAGGTGGCGGACTGCGCATCGCAAGTGGGAAATTGTCGGACAGGTTTGCCAATCGGCGGCGCTTCATTCGCGGGTTCGGGTTGCTTGCTGGTGGCGCGACGGTTGGTCTGGCACTTTCCAGCGCTGCGGCCGTCTGGTGGATATTGCTTCTGCTCGTCGTAGCTGGCGTGTTCGCAAATGCCTGGCATGGTGTGGCGTTCGCTGAGATCGCGATCATGGCCGGCGCTGATCGCGCAGGCACGGCCATAGGATTGGAGGGGATGATGGTGTTTGCTTCCGCTTTCATCACGCCCTATTTGATTGCCATTGGCTTGAGCCTGACTTCATGGGCTTGGGTCTGGGGGCTGGTCGGCATCATGGCACTCGTCGCCGTACCGCTTTCTCCGGGTAGCAGGCTATCAACGTAGTGCCGAGCCATGCTCGGCTTGGGCTCTACCGATAGAGCCCAAACGATGTAGTGCCGAGCCATGCTCGGCAGAGGCTCCATTAGTAAAGCCTCAGCCGAGCATCTGTCTCTTATACACATCT
>NZ_JBRREB010000094.1:0-7660 GCF_056759995.1 Stenotrophomonas sp. STEN030
ATGCTCGGCAGAGGCTCTACCGGCGATGCCCCTGCCGAGCATGGCTCGGCACTACATGGGTTTGCCTGTAACGCCCCTGCCGAGCATGGCTCGGCACTACATGGGTTTGCCTGCAATGCCCCTGCCGAGCATGGCTCGGCACTACATGGGCTTGCCTGTAACGCCTCTGCCGAGCATGGCTCGGCACTACCGGAAATCTTTGGCTCAGAACATCTCGCGCTGCAGGCCCAGCGTGCCCAACACCTTGCTGGAGATCTCTTCGATCGAGGTGTGGGTAGTGCTCAGGGTCGGGATGCGTTCCATGCGGAACATGGTCTCGGCCGCAGTGACTTCGCGCTTGCAGGTCTCGAAGCTTGCGTAGCGCGAATTCGGGCGGCGCTCCTGGCGGATCTGCTGCAGTCGCTCCGGGTCGATGGTCAAACCGAACAGCTTGTTGCGGTACGGGCGCAGACGCGGCGGCAGGCGATCCTGCTCCAGATCCTCTTCGGTCAACGGGTAGTTGGCTGCACGGATGCCGTAATGCATGGCCAGGTAGATGCAGGTTGGCGTCTTGCCAGCCCGCGACACCGCCACCAACACCAGGTCAGCCTCGTCGTAGTTCACCGCGATGCCGTCATCGTGACTGAGCGCGAAATTCATCGCGTTGATACGCCGGTGGTAGCTGTCGAAATCAACCATGCCGTGCGCCTGCCCGACCTTGGAGTGGCGCGCAGAACTGAGTTCCTGTTCCAACGGCCCGATGAATGGGGCAAACACATCCAGGACAAGGGCTCCGCTCTCTTCCAGGATCATCTCGAGGCTGGAATCCACGCAGGAACTGATCACGATCGGGCGCACCTGGTAGCGCTCGCCGGCAGCCCGGATGCGCGCTGCCGCCTCGTGTGCTTTGTCGGCATCGTCCACGAATGACATGCGATCGGTAACGAAACTGAAGCCATTGAACTGGGTCAATAGACTGTGACCCACGGTCTCGGCGGTGATGCCGGTGCCGTCAGAAACATAGAAAACCGGCCGGATTGCCGTCATGAAAGCTCCCTTCAGAGTGTGATCCTGACCACGGGTCAAGCGTGATGGCCTAGCCTGTCCCCAAAAAGACAAGCACAAGACAAAGTATTGTCACAAGCTTGTGCGGCTTCGGTGTGCACTGCATCATATTGGCTTCTTCCTACGGACGTGGCCATCCCAAGCCCGCCACGGGCGATGGCCTCAACGGAGCATCGCGCTTGAACGAGAATATCCTGTGGTTGCATGAGCTGCGCTTGGCCGATTTGGCCCGCGTAGGTGGCAAGAACTCCTCGCTCGGGGAGATGATCGGCAATCTAGCCGGTCTGGGGGTGTCCGTCCCCGGTGGTTACGCAACCACGTCCGAAGCGTTCAAGGACTTTATTGCCCACAACGACCTGTCCAAGCGCATTTTCGACAAGCTGGCCACGCTGGACGTGGAAGATGTCGCTGCCCTGACCGTTGCCGGCAAGGAAATCCGCAACTGGGTGATCGATGCCCCGCTGCAGCCGCAGCTGGACCAGGACATCCGTGCCGCCTACGAAAAGCTGAGCGCCGAAAACGGTGGCGGTGACATCGCCGTGGCCGTGCGCTCCTCGGCGACCGCCGAAGATCTGCCAGACGCCTCCTTCGCTGGCCAGCAGGAAACCTTCCTCAATGTCACCGGTGCCGATGACGTCGTGCACAAGGTGAAGGAAGTGTTCGCCTCGCTGTACAACGACCGTGCCATCGCCTACCGCGTGCACCACGGCTTCAAGCACGAAGACGTGTTCCTGTCCGCCGGCGTGCAGCTGATGGTGCGCTCGGGCGTGGGTTCGTCGGGCGTACTGTTCACCCTGGACACCGAGTCCGGCTTCCGCGATGTGGTGTTCGTCACCTCCTCGGTCGGCCTGGGCGAAATGGTCGTGCAGGGTGCAGTCAATCCGGACGAGTTCTACGTCTACAAGCCCAGCCTGCATGCCGGCAAGCCGGCGATCCTGCGCCGTTCGCTGGGCTCCAAAGCCATCCGCATGGTCTATTCGGACGTCCCGGGCGAGCGCGTCAAGATCGAAGACACCCCGGTCGAGGTGCGCAACACCTTCTCGATCAGCGATGAGGACGTGCAGGAGCTGTCCAAGCAGGCGCTGGTCATCGAAAAGCATTACGGCCGCCCGATGGATATCGAGTGGGCCAAGGACGGCGTCAGCGGCAAGCTGTTCATCGTCCAGGCCCGCCCGGAAACCGTGAAGTCGCGCGCCAAGGCAACCCAGATCGAGCGCTACGCGCTGCAGGGCAAGGGTGAAGTGATTGCCGAAGGCCGCGCCGTTGGCGCCAAGATCGGCTCCGGCGTGGCCCGCGTGGTCAAGTCGCTGGAAGACATGGCCCGCGTGCAGCCAGGCGACGTACTGGTCGCCGACATGACCGATCCCGATTGGGAACCGGTGATGAAGCGCGCGTCGGCCATCGTCACCAACCGCGGTGGCCGCACCTGCCATGCCGCGATCATCGCGCGCGAGCTGGGCGTGCCGGCCGTGGTCGGCTCGGGCAATGCCACGCAGCTGATCCAGGATGGCCAGGAAGTCACCGTCAGCTGTGCTGAAGGCGATACCGGCTTCATCTACAACGGCAAGCTGGCCTTTGAACGCACCACCACCGATCTGGGCAATATGCCGCCGGCACCGTTGAAGATCATGATGAACGTGGCCAACCCGGAACGCGCCTTCGACTTCGGCCAGTTGCCGAACGCAGGCATCGGCCTGGCCCGTCTGGAAATGATCATCGCCAGCCACATCGGCATTCACCCGAATGCGCTGCTGGACTACGACCGTCAGGACGCTGCCACCAAGAAGAAGATCGACGAGAAGATTGCCGGCTACAAGGATCCGGTGAGCTTCTACGTGGACCGTCTGGCCGAGGGCATCGCCACCCTGACCGCCTCGGTCGCGCCGAACCCGGTGATCGTGCGCCTGTCGGACTTCAAGTCCAACGAGTACGCCAACCTGATCGGCGGCAGCAACTACGAGCCGCACGAAGAGAACCCGATGATCGGCTTCCGCGGCGCCAGCCGTTACGTCGACCCGAGCTTCTCCAAGGCGTTCGCACTGGAATGCCAGGCCGTGTTGCGCGTGCGCAACGAAATGGGCCTGGAGAACCTGTGGGTGATGATCCCGTTCGTTCGCACCCTGGAAGAAGGCCGCAAGGTGGTGGAAGTGCTCGCCGCCAATGGCCTGAAGCAGGGCGAGAACGGCCTGAAGATCATCATGATGTGCGAAGTGCCGTCCAACGCACTGCTGGCCGACGAGTTCCTGGAAATCTTCGATGGCTTCTCGATCGGCTCCAACGACCTGACCCAGCTGACCCTGGGCCTGGACCGCGATTCCTCGATCGTCGCGCATCTGTTCGACGAACGTAACCCGGCGGTCAAGAAGCTGCTGTCGATGGCGATCAAGAGCGCACGTGCCAAGGGCAAGTACGTCGGTATCTGCGGCCAAGGCCCGTCCGACCACCCGGATCTGGCCGAATGGCTGATGCAGGAAGGCATCGAGTCGGTGTCGCTGAACCCGGACACCGTGGTCGACACCTGGCTGCGTCTGGCCAAGCTGAAAGCCAATAGCTGATCTGGCTGTTGATACATGAAAACAAAACCCCGCCTTGGCGGGGTTTTGTTTGTCTGCGAGGTGAAGACGATCCTGGATACATTTGTGGGCGCGGCGTTCGCCGCGAAGCCACAGGTCAATCAGGTCGCAGGCATGCCGGTGATTTCAGCATTGCCAGTTTCGCGGCTCACGCCGCTCCCACAAACAGCAGATTGCGGTTCACACCAACTCCGCCGCCGCAGCCACTACATCCGCATCACCCGGCAACACCAGCAACGCCGCGCCAGCCAACGGCGTATAGGTATCCACACCGGTCACCCGGCGCAGCGGCACCTGCGCGTGGCCGGCTTCGACCAAGGCCGTGATCACGCCCTCGCCCACACCAGCACTCTGCCGGCCTTCGTCCAGCACGATGATGCGCTTCGCGCCCTTGGCCTGTTCGGCGATATAGCCAGCATTGAGCGGCACCAGCCAGCGCAGATCGACCACCCGCACCTTCCAACCATGTTGCTCCTCGATGGTCTTGGCAGCACGCAGCGCCATCGGTACGCCATTGCCGTAGCTGATGATCAACAGATCATCATTGCCTTCGCCATAAACCCTGCCCTCGCCCAGCGTCAGCGCCTGATCCGGCGCCGGATACGGGAACAGCCATTGACCGTCGCCAGCGGCGTGCAGGTCCTTGGTCATGTACAGCGCGATCGGCTCCAGGAATACGCAGACCCGCCCATCGACCTTGGCGAGCGCAGCAAGCGTGCGCAGCATCGCCGCGGCATCATCACCACGCGATGGGCAGCCAACCACCAGCCCTGGAATATCGCGGATAGCGGTGATCGAGTTGTCGTTATGGAAGTGGCCGCCAAAACCCTTCTGGTAACCCAACCCGGCAATGCGGATCAGCATCGGGTTGCGGTACTGGTCATTGGAGAAGAACTGCAGCGAGCAGGCCTCACCACGCACCTGATCGGCGGCGTTGTGCAGATAGGCCAGGTACTGGATCTCAGGCAACGGCAACATGCCCATATTGGCGAAACCCTGGGCCATGCCCAGGATCATGGTTTCGTCGAGCAGAGTGTTGAACACCCGGCGTGGGCCAAAGGCTTTCTGCAGGCCCTTGGTGACCGTGTATACGCCGCCCTTCTGCGCCACGTCCTCACCGAACAGCAAGGTCTCCGGGTACTTGGCGAAGAGGTCATGCAGTGCCTGGTTGATCTGCACTGCCAGATGCTTGCCCGGCTGGTTTTCCGGCAGGCCGGCTTCGCTGCCGAACACCTGCAGGCGCCGCTCGCTGTAGTCCGCGCGTGTTGCCTCGGCCTGCACCTTGTCCGGCGTATACGGCGCCAGCGGTCCAATCACATCCTGCAGCTCGGTCAGGCGCGGGCGCTTGTCGGCATCCTCGGCGGCAGCGAAGCAGCGCTGGCGGGTGTGCTCGTACAAGGCCAGGACTTCGGCCTTGTCCATCAGTCCCGATTCCACTGCAACCTGCGCCGAACGCAGCAACGGATCGCCCGCCTCCACCGCGCACAACTCCTCCAGCGCACGCCATTCAATCTCGAAATCGGTGCCGGCGTGGCCCATCAGGCGGGTAGTGCGCAGGTGCAGGAAGGTCGGCCGCCGCGTGCGCCGGCAATGTTCAACTGCGCGCTGTACGTCGGCGTAACCGTTGACCAGATCCAGACCGTCGGCATGGAAGTAATCCAGGCCCGGGCGGTGGCGGAAGCTTTCGGCGATCCAGCCTTCTGGAGTTTTCACCGAAATGCCAATGCCATTGTCTTCGCAGACGAACAACACCGGCGCCGGCAGCTTTTGGAAGCTGCTCCAGGCGGCTGCATTGAACGCGGTCTGCGCGGTGGCGTGATTGGCCGAGGCATCGCCGAACGAGCAGATGGTGATGCTGTCGTCAGGAATCGGCAGCCCCTGCCCCAGTCGCTTACCGGCTTCGATCGCCATTGCCGTGCCCAGCGCCTTGGGCAGGTGCGAGGCGATGGTCGAGGTCTGCGGCAGCACCCACAACGGCTTGCTGCCCCATACCTTGTGGCGGCCGCCACTGGCCGGATCGTCCTTGCTCGCCGCAAACGACAATGCCGAATCCATCACCGGGTCCATGCCCGGCAGCTTGCGGAAGCGCTCGGCCATGAAGCCGCCGGAGCGGTAATGCAGGAAGGCCGGATCGGTATGCCGCGCGGCGCGCGCCACCATCGCATTACCTTCGTGGCCAGATGAGCCAATCGTGTAGAAGACCTTGTTCTGCACGCGCAATACGCGCGCCATCAGGTCCAGGTGACGGCTGATCAACTGCGATTCGAACAACTCACGGAAGCCTTGCGCATCCAAGGTGCTACCCGGCAACACCGGCGCAGCCGGCTGCGGACCTTGATCCGGGCCCGGCGCCAGCGCGCTGACGAATTCGATGAAATTGGTGTCGCAGATCTCAGCGCGGTTCAAGCCCTTCATGCGGGCCGGAATGGGGTTCGGTACACGAGCAAACATGCAGACAGACTCCACAGCAAACAAGTGATGAGACGGAATCAAGCATCAAGGACGAACATTCAACCTGCGAGTATCGGCATGAAGCCGGGCTGGGCCTGCACGGCCTGAAGCCAGCGCTGGATCGCCGGATACGACGACAGGCCAATGCCGCCGTCTTCAGCGACGGCGGTGTAGGCGAACAAGGCGATATCGGCCACGCCGTAATCGGGACCGGTGAACCATGGATTGTCCTGCAGGTGGCGCTCCATCACCGCCAATGCCTCATGGCCACGCTCGCGCAGACGCGGCAGTTCAGCGCGGCGTAGCGAATCAGCTGGCGTCCAGACACTGATGAAGCGCGCGACGGCGATATAGGGCTCGTGGCTGTACTGCTCGAAGAACATCCACGACAAGGCCTGTGCCCGCTGCCAACCATCGCTCGGCAGGAATGGGGTGCCTTCAGCGAGCCAGAACAGGATCGCGTTGGATTCGGTCAGCACCCGGCCGTCGGAGCGCTGCACCAACGGCACTTTTCCGTTCGGATTGAGCGCGAGAAATTCAGGGGTGCGGGTCTGGCCTTCGGCGCTGTTCACCTCGACCCAGTCGTAACGCGTGCCCAACTGCTCCAGCAGCAACCGCACCTTGTGGCAATTGCCCGACGTGGACATGCCATACACCCGCAACCCAGCACCCGAAACACTCACTGATCCGCTCCCCGCTACCGAACTGGCAGACGACAGCTTCCATCTGAACGGATCACGGGTGCTGCGGTAAAGCTGCGACCGCAGCAAAAAAGCGATCTCAGCGCTGTGACATCCACTGCTGCCGGGATTGCCCCCACACATCCACCTCGATATCGGCAGGCGCGGGCAATCGCGCCTGCCGCAGCAAGGTCGAGCCCAACTTGCGCGCCACCGCCACCGAACTGGTATTGGCCGGCACGATGGTATGGATTACTTCCTGCCACCCCAGCGTGTCGAACGCCCAATCGACACTGGCCCGCGCCGCCTCCGGTGCGTAACCACGGCCCCAGAACTCGGAGGCGATGCCCCAGCCTACTTCCGTGCCCGGCCAGCCATGCGGCTGCCAAGGCCCGACCCGGCCGATCCAGCGCCCGCTGCTTTTCTCGATCACCGAGAACATGGAGTACCCCAACAGCTGCCAACTACCAGTCAACGCTGCCAGGCTGCGCCATGCGACCGAAGGCGGTTGCACGCCACCGAGATGTTGCATGGTGTGGGGATCGGCGCAGAACGCTGCGAAGGCATCGAAATCCTCAGCGGATGGTGGTCGCAGCAGCAGGCGTTCGGTTTCCAGTCGCAGGTCGAAGACACTCATCGCGGTTCCTGTGTGCGGCAAACAAGGACGCCGAGCTTGCGCCGGCCGACCTTGCTGGTCAAACCGCCGCTACCTTGCTGGCACCTGTTTGTGGGAGCGGCGTAAGCCGCGAAGCTGACACTGTTCGCTCCCCTAAGAGGCATTCACGCCACCTGATAGCGTGCGGGCTTGGCGGCGAAACCCCCACCCCCAAAAAAAAAAAAAAAAAACCATCCACGGGGGAGGGCGAGGATAGGGGGGGGGAAGAAAAATAAAACAAACCACCCTTAAGCTAG
>NZ_JBRREB010000095.1:0-7418 GCF_056759995.1 Stenotrophomonas sp. STEN030
GGGGGCGGCCCTCGCCTGTCTTGCCGCGTGCGCCGCCGCGCGGGCCGCCCCGGGGGGGGGGTGGGGGGGGGGGGGCGCCCCCCCCCCCCCCCCTACCCCGGCATGCATCAGCTACGCAGCAGGGCCGGCAGCCACAACGACAGTTCGGGGAAGAAGGTCACAATCAGCAGCACCAGCAGGCCGGCCATCCAGAACGGCCAGATGGTCTTCATGCTTTCGCCGACGCTGATCTTGCCGATGGCGGTACCGATGAACAGCACCGAGCCCACCGGCGGCGTGACCAGGCCGAGGCCACCAGTCAGCACCAGCACCAGGCCGAAGTGGATCGGGTCGATGCCATAGGCCTTGGCCACCGGCAGGAAGATCGGCGTGCAGATCAGGATCATCGGTGCCAGATCCATGAAGGTGCCCAGCAACAGCAGCATCACCACGATCATCAACAGCACCATGTACTTGCTGTGGGCGAAGGACTGCAGGAAGTCCACCGCCGCTGCAGGCACCTGCAGGTAGGCCAGCAACCAGCCGAACACCGCAGCGGTGGCGATCACGAACAGGATCACTCCGGTGCTGCGTGCGGCGTGGATGACGGTCTCGAAGAACTCCTTGATGCGCAGCTGGCGGTACAGCACGGTGGTCACCAGCAAGGCGTAGACCACGGCGATGGCCGCCGATTCCACAGCGGTGAAGATGCCGGCGCGGATACCGAAGAAGATCAGGCCAACCAGACCGAGGCCGGGCAGGGCGGCAACCAGCCGCAGCAGCACCGCGCGCCAGCCCGGGAAGGCTTCCACGCCGTAACCACGACGCCGCGCGACCACATAACCGGTGATCATCAGCACCAGCGTCATCAGCAAGGCCGGCACGATGCCTGCGGCGAACAGATCGGCAATGGACAGGCCACCGCCGGCCGCAGCCGAGAACAGAATCAGGTTATGCGAGGGCGGTACCAGCAACGCCACCAGGGCGGCGGTGATGCTGACGTTGACCGCAAAGTCACGGTCGTAACCGCGCTTGACCATCTGCGGAATCATCGTGCCGCCAACCGCCGACACGTCAGCGATTGCCGAACCGGACACGCCGCCGAAGAACAGCGAGGATAGGATCGAGACCTGGCCCAGGCCACCGCGCATGCGACCAACCAGCGATGAGGCCAGGGAAATCAGACGCTCGGAAATACCGCCGCGCATCATGATTTCGCCGGCAAAGATGAAGAGCGGAATGGCGATCAGCGAAGCCGAGCCGGTACCGGCGGAAATCTGCTGCACCAATACGATGCTGGGAATATCCAGATACAGCAGGGTTGCCAGCGCGGCGGCGGCAAGCGCATAGGCCACCGGCACGCCGATCAACAGCAGCACGCCGAATACGGCGAAAAGAATTGCGATACCCATGACTCAGCGGTCCCCTTCAGCAGCGTTGGCAGACTTGCCGGCGCCGGCGCGCAGCGACAACAGCAGGCGATTGAGTGCGAACACCGCCATCAGCGCACCACCGATGCTCAGCGGCAGGTAGTTCACGCTCTGCGGCAGGTTGGCACCGGCGGTCTTGATGTGCAGGCCGTCCAGCCACAGCACCCAGCCCCACCAGGCGAGGAAGCCGCCAATGGTGCCGACGATCAGCGGCACCAGCGCATCGATCAGGCGCTTGACCAGCGGGTGCATCTGCTCGGCCAGCAGGAAGAAACCGAAATGGCGGTTGGTATACACACCGGCCGCAGCACCCATGCTCATCGTGGTGCTCAACAGCAACAGCGTCACCGGCTCGGTCCAGCTCGGTGAATCGTTGATCACATAGCGGGCGAAGACCTGCCAGCCCTGCACCACCACCAGCCCGAGCAGGGCGGCGACGGCGATGTAGATGACCACGTCGGCAACTTTCTCCAGCACGCGCTGGAGTCCTGCCGGGGCCGCTTGTACGTTGGAATCAGACATCGGTACGGCCCCCTCAGGCGAAGTCGCGGATGCGACGGTGCAGCGCGGCGATATCAGCCTGCTGCAGGTAGTCACGCAGCAGCGGTTCGGCAGCGGCGCGGAACGCCGGCATGTCGACCGCATTCGACTTCACACCGGCAGCCAGTACCGCTGCACGCGCCTTGTCTTCGGATGCGTCCCAGGCGGTGCGCATCACCTGCACGGATTGCCGCGCCAGATCGATCACCAGGCGACGATCGGACGGGGTCAATGCATCCAGGCTGCGGCGCGACATCAGCAGGATGTCCGGCGCATACGAGTGCTGGCTTTCCGACCAGTAATGCGCGGCCTCGAAATGACGGCTGGAGTGGAAGCTGCGCATGTTGTTCTCGGCGCCGTCGATCATGTGCGTCTCCATGCCGGAGAACGTGTCGCCCAGCGACATCGGCGTGGGGTTGGCACCGAACAGGCGCATCAGCTGCAGGAAGATGTCCGAGCTGGCCACGCGCAGCTTCAAGCCGTGCAGGTCCTTGGGCGTGATGATCGGATGCTTGGTGTTGTAGAAGCTGCGCGCACCGGAGTCATAGACTGCTAGGCCGACCAGTTCGCGGCTTTCAAAGCCCTGCAGCACGGCATCGGCAATACCGCCATCGAGCGCGCGGCGCATATGGTCGACCGAATCGAAGACATACGGCAGGCACAGCGCGCGGGTCAGCGGGAACGCATTGTTCAGCGCGCCGGAGTAAACACGAGTGATGTCGATGGCACCGAAGCGGGCCATGTCGATCGCCTCGGACTCACGGCCGAGCTGGCCGGAGTGGAACTGGGTCAGGCCGAGACGGCCGCCGGTTTCGCGCAGCAGCTGTTCGCCGATCCACTTCACCGCGGTGACCGTCGGGTAGTCGGCCACGTGCACATCGGTGGCGGTCAGCAGCTGACTGCCAGCGGTCGCACCCTTGCCGCCGCCAGAGCAGGCGGCAAGTACCGGTACGGCCAATGCCCCCATGCCGGTTTTGAGAAATCCTCTTCGAGTAACCATAGCGCCCTCCAACGCGTTGCTACCGTGGCCGCCGGGATTACCCGGCCGGCACAGCCTTGCAGGAAATGTCGCCGTAACCGGCGAAGCGAATCAATGCCTGTTGGCCCACGGCGATGTCGTGGATGCCGGTGGCATTGCCGGTAGCGATCAGTTCGCCCTTCTTCAAGGGCCGGCCGCGCTTGGCCGAACGCGACAGTGCGAAGGCATAGGCCGCACGCAGGCCGCCGGGCAGGGTGGTGGCGCCACCGGTGCCGACCACGACGCCGTCGATCTCGGTCTGCGCACGCAGTTCCGGCTCATCGCAGCGGGTCCAGTTCGGCACTTCGCCGCCCAGCACCAGGCCGTTGTTGTTGCCGAAATCGGACACCACCACGCGCGGACCGAGCACGTTGATGGTCTTCAGCGGGCTGCTGGCGACTTCCACGCCGATATAGAGCTTGGCCGGCAGCGCCTCGGCTTCTTCCGGGGTCCAGTCGAGCTTGTCGGCCGGTGCATCGGCCAGCAGTTCCAGCACGTACTCGGCCTCCACCGCGGCGAAGCCGCCAGCGGCTTCAAATACCGGGATCTCCACGATGCTACCGGTAGCATTCCAGAGATTGCGTTTGAAAATCGGGCCGAGCAGACGATCGTCGCCGGAGCTGTCGCGGCGTTCGGCGGCGATATAGCCCACCTTCCAGCCGACCACGCTGTCATCCCAGCGGCCGATCGCCAGGTCCTGCACCTGATAGGCGGTGACCAGGTCGTCCGGGATCGCACCGGGGAAATCCGGAAGCGAGCGGCCATCGCGGCGTGCTTCCACAAAAGTGCGGGCAATCTCGTCCAGCGCGGCTGGCGCCTGCGGCTGGCTGCCTTGGTCGTTGCTCAAGTGCGTCTCCTGGTGACTTTGCTGCACTGCCCATCGACAGTGCTGTGACTGGCTGTATAAGGTAAACCGGTGTCATCTGACAATGTGCACTGCACCAGAACCTGTACCACGCCCTCAGCCAAGACCTGACCGCTACGCCCATGATTCGACTGAAACCCTTGCTGCAGCTGGCTTTCGCCGCTTTTTTCGGATTGCTTCCGGCAACCGTATTGGCCGCCACCGATGGTGAACCCGCAGCAGGGTCGGCTGACCGTATCGCGCTGTGGCCGCAAAGCATGGCACCGGGGGACAAGCCGCTGTCGCAGGCGCAGCGCATCGTCGAACGCAGCAGCGATCCGGCGCTGCCGGACCGCTATATCGAGCATGTCAGCGCGCCGTATCTGGTGGCGTATCGCCCGGCCAAGCCCAATGGCAGCGCCTTGCTGGTAATCCCCGGCGGCGGCTACCAACGCGTTGTGCTGGACAAGGAGGGCACGGCGCTGGTGCCCGCCTTGGTGGAGCAGGGCGGAGTGACCCTGTTCGTGTTGCGCTACCGGCTGCCCGGCGAAGGTCGCGCCGACCGCGAAGCGGCGCTGGCCGATGCGCAGCGTGCATTGCGGCTGATCCGTCACCGCGCCAACGAATGGGGCCTGGACCCGCAGCGTATCGGCACGATGGGTTTCTCGGCCGGCGGCCACCTTGCCGCGCGGCTGGGTAATGGCTTTGACCGCAACGTCTATCCACACAGCGACGTGATCGACGCCGAGAGCGCGCGCCCGGACTTCCAACTGCTGATGTACCCGGTCATCAGCATGCGCGGCGACGACGTGCATGCAGGCTCACGCGATCGCCTGCTCGGCAGCGCACCCAGCGACGAACTGCTGCAGCAGTACTCGATGCAGCTGCAAGTCCGCGCCGATACACCGCCGACCTTCCTGCTGCATGCCGCCGATGACGAGGTGGTGCCGGTAGGCAACAGCCTGCAGTTCTACAACAGCCTGCGCAGTGCCAAGGTCAGCAGCGAAATGCATCTATTCCCACACGGCGGCCACGGCTTCGGCACTCGCGGCACCGTTGGCCTCACAACAGCTGCATGGCCACAACTGGCCCTGAGCTGGATGGCATCGCAGACAACTCAACCGAAGTAGCGCTCAAGCCCCTCTCCCCCCGGGAGAGGGGTTGGGGAGAGGGCGAAGCGCGCCCGATCTCCACCACCCCAGGACACCACCATGCCGCAAACCCCAAACAACCCAGCGCGCCGCAGCTTCCTCCAACAAACCACCCTGCTGGCCGCAGCAACCGGCTTGAGCACCCTCAGCAACACCAGCTGGGCCAACACCCCCAGCAGCCCCATCGCCCGCGTCCGCAGCGGCCGCCTCGCTGGCCAGACCGAAGCCGGCACCCATGTATTCCGCGGCATCCCCTACGGTGCCGACACCGCGCCACGCCGCTTCCAGTCCGCCCTGCAGGAGCAACCCTGGCGCGGCGTACGCGATGCGTTCGACTACGCCGCAGCTGCCCCACAAACCGGCAGCGAAGGCCCGGGCAGCGAAGACTGCCTCTACCTCAACGTGTGGACGCCAGCGCTGCGTGACGGCGGCAAGCGGCCGATCCTGTTCTATATCCATGGCGGCGCCTACAACAACGGCTCCGGCAGCGACCCGCTGTACGACGGCGGCAACCTGAGCCGACGCGGCGACGTGGTGGTGGTGACGGTCAATCACCGCCTCAACCTGTTCGGATATCTCTATCTGGCCCAGCTCGGCGATGAGACGTTCGCGGACTCCGGCAATGTCGGCCAGCTCGACCTGATCCAGGCGCTGCAGTGGGTGCGCCAGCACGCCGCCGAATTTGGCGGCGATGCCGACAACGTCACCGTGTTCGGCCAGTCCGGTGGCGGGGCCAAGATCGCCACGCTGATGGCGATGCCGGCGGCCAAGGGCCTGTTTCACAGCGCCTGGACGATGAGCGGCCAGCAGGCCACCGCTGCCGGTCCACGCGCGGCTACGCAACGCGCGCAGCTGGTGCTCGATCATCTCAACGCCGATCCCGAGGCACTGCGACGCATGCCGATGCAGCAGCTGCTGGACGCGGTGAAAGTGCGCGATCCCTCGCGCGTGGAGAACAGCAGCCTCTACGTCGGTCCGGTGCTGGATGCGCGCAACCTGCCGGTGCATCCGTTCTGGCCGCAGGCGCCGCAGCAATCAGCATCGATCCCGATGGTGATCGGCAATACCCACGACGAAACCCGCGCCTTCCTCGGCAACGACCCGAAGAATTTCGAACTGAGCTGGGATGAACTGCCAGCCAAACTCGAAGCCCAGCAATACGTGGATCTGCTGCCATCGGTGGTGATCGCCGAATACCGCCGCCTGTATCCGCAGTACACGCCGTCGGACGTGTTCTTCGCCGCCACCACCGCCGGCCGCTCCTGGCGTGGTGCGGTGGAAGAACTGGAAGCACGCGCACGCCAGGGTGCACCTACCTGGGCGTATCAGTTGGACGGTTATGACCGTGATGGCGATGCCGCCAAGCTGCGTGCCTTCCATACCCTGGATATCCCGCTGGTGTTCCACAACAACACCCAGCCCGGTTCCCGCACCGGCAGCGGTGCGGCAATGCAGCAGCTTGCCAACACGATGAGCGATGCCTTGCTGGCCCTCGCGCGCAGCGGCGACCCCAATCACGCGGGCCTGCCGCAATGGCAGCAATACGGTCTTGAACGCCGACAAACGATGCTGTTCGACACACAAAGCCGGCAGATGGACGACCCGCGCGGCGGTGAACGTCGGCTCTACCAGCAGGCGCCTTTCATCCAGCGCGGCACCTTCTGAGGTATATGGCAGATAGTTTCAACGGAATCTTTACCTGACTTTCCTAGACTGCGGCGATGAAGTCCGATTCGCAGCATCCCGAATTCGCCGGCCGCCAGCGCCTGCTGGACGGTATCGATGCAGCCTTGCAGGCCAGCGATACCCACAGCACGGTCGCCCAGGTGCAGGCCGTGCTGGAACGCGCCATCAGCGATCCGCAGATCGTGCTGCCCGCCTGCGTGCATGCACCCGTGCACGACCATTACGCGCGCCGCGAGATCTACCGCAGCCCGCAGCACGGCTACAGCATCATCGCCATGACCTGGGGGCCGGGGCAGGGCACGCCGTTGCACGACCACGACGGCCTGTGGTGCGTGGAAGGCGTATGGCAGGGCAGCTTGGAGATCACCCCGTACCGGATGCTGGAGCGCGATGGCGAGCGTTACCAGTTCGCGCCACGTGAGTGCCTGCACGGCTGCAAGGGCAGCGCAGGCAACCTGATCCCGCCGGATGAGTTCCATACGCTGCGTAACAGCGACGCCGAGCGGATTGCGATCTCGGTGCACGTCTACCAGCGCGTGATGGAGCGCAGCCACGTATTCCAGCCGATCGATGATGCACCACGCTGGTATGCGCGTGAGTGCAGAGAGCTGGGGCTGGATGCCTGAGCTGGCCTTTTTTGTGGGAGCGGCGTAAGCCGCGAAGCCGGCAATGCCTCCGACGCCTGTAGTGGGGGGGGCGCCGGCGGAGAAGGCAAAAGGCAGAAACCAGAAGACCGACAAGAAGATAAAGGAAAAAAAGCAAAAACACAA
>NZ_JBRREB010000096.1:0-7129 GCF_056759995.1 Stenotrophomonas sp. STEN030
CGCGGGATGTCGTCATCACAAAGACGTTTTCCTCACGCAAGAAATTGACGGCGGGTAGCTCGTCCTGCACGCGAATTGGCATAACCTGATAACCTCACTACATACGTTTAAACGTTTAGACATCCAGATAGCTGAAGATACCCAGGAATCATGCGAATGTCGAGCATGCATCCTCAAGTTGAGAAAGATTCACGGCCCTTGCTGTAGAATAGTGCAGTAATGATAAAAGGAGAATGCCATGCCCTTTACCATTCGTCGTTCGCGTAAGGACGAAGGCGATAAGCTCATATCTATTTGGTGTCGTTCTGTCGATGCGACGCACCATTTCCTCTCTACGGATTATCGGATTGAGCTGGAAGAGCTGGTAAGTTCATTTTTACCAGAAGCTCCGCTATGGGTTGCAGTGACAGAACAAGATGAGCCTGTCGCCTTTATGCTTTTGACCGATCAGCATATGGATGCGTTGTTTGTCGATCCGGATGTGCATGGTAGTGGCGTTGGTAAACTGCTGATTGAACATGCTTTATCAATGGTTTCAACGCTAACGACCAACGTTAATGAACAGAATGAGCAGGCAGTTGGATTCTATAAGAAGATGGGATTTACTGTGACGGGACGGACGGAAGTGGACGATCTCGGACGAGCGTACCCGTTACTCAACCTCGTACACGGGTAGCCGTATCCGGATAACTGCTGGCGCACATCGCGCCCGGCGGTTTTTACCCCGCACACACGCAAAAAAGCCCATCCGTCAGGATGGGCTTCTTCACTTTATTTGATGCCTGGCAGTTCCCTACTCTCGCATGGGGAGACCCCACACTACCATCGGCGCTACGGCGTTTCACTTCTGAGTTCGGCATGGGGTCAGGTGGGACCACCGCGCTACAGCCGCCAGGCAAATTCTGTTATTAACCCGCTTTTCGCCGGTTAATGTTATCTGTATCAAGCTGAATGTCGTCTCTTCGCCAAAACATCTTCGGCGTTGTAAGGTTAAGCCTCACGGTTCATTAGTATCGGTTAGCTCAATGTATCGCTACACTTACACACCCGACCTATCAACGTCATAGTCTTTAACGTTCCTTCAGGAGACTTATAGTCTCAGGGAGAACTCATCTCGGGGCAAGTTTCGTGCTTAGATGCTTTCAGCACTTATCTCTTCCGCATTTAGCTACCGGGCAATGCCATTGGCATGACAACCCGAACACCAGTGATGCGTCCACTCCGGTCCTCTCGTACTAGGAGCAGCCCCCCTCAATTCTCCAGCGCCCACGGCAGATAGGGACCGAACTGTCTCACGACGTTCTAAACCCAGCTCGCGTACCACTTTAAATGGCGAACAGCCATACCCTTGGGACCTACTTCAGCCCCAGGATGTGATGAGCCGACATCGAGGTGCCAAACACCGCCGTCGATATGAACTCTTGGGCGGTATCAGCCTGTTATCCCCGGAGTACCTTTTATCCGTTGAGCGATGGCCCTTCCATTCAGAACCACCGGATCACTAAGACCTGCTTTCGCACCTGCTCGAGCCGTCACTCTCGCAGTCAAGCTAGCTTATGCCTTTGCACTAACCTCCTGATGTCCGACCAGGATTAGCTAACCTTCGTGCTCCTCCGTTACTCTTTAGGAGGAGACCGCCCCAGTCAAACTACCCACCAGACACTGTCCGCAACCCGGGTAACGGGTCCACGTTAGAACACCAGCCATTAAAGGGTGGTATTTCAAGGATGGCTCCATGCAGACTGGCGTCCACACTTCAAAGCCTCCCACCTATCCTACACATCAAGGACCAGTGTTCAGTGTCAAGCTATAGTAAAGGTTCACGGGGTCTTTCCGTCTTGCCGCGGGTACACTGCATCTTCACAGCGAGTTCAATTTCACTGAGTCTCGGGTGGAGACAGCCTGGCCATCATTACGCCATTCGTGCAGGTCGGAACTTACCCGACAAGGAATTTCGCTACCTTAGGACCGTTATAGTTACGGCCGCCGTTTACCGGGGCTTCGATCAAGAGCTTCTCCTTACGGATAACCCCATCAATTAACCTTCCGGCACCGGGCAGGCGTCACACCGTATACGTCCACTTTCGTGTTTGCACAGTGCTGTGTTTTTAATAAACAGTTGCAGCCAGCTGGTATCTTCGACTGATTTCAGCTCCACGGGTAAACCGCTTCACCTACATATCAGCGTGCCTTCTCCCGAAGTTACGGCACCATTTTGCCTAGTTCCTTCACCCGAGTTCTCTCAAGCGCCTTGGTATTCTCTACCTGACCACCTGTGTCGGTTTGGGGTACGATTTCGTGTTACCTGATGCTTAGAGGCTTTTCCTGGAAGCAGGGCATTTGTTACTTCAGCACCGTAGTGCCTCGTCATCACACCTCAGCGTTAAAAAGGTACCGGATTTACCTGGAACCTCCGCCTACATGCTTAAACCGGGACAACCGTCGCCCGGCTAACATAGCCTTCTCCGTCCCCCCTTCGCAGTAACACCAAGTACAGGAATATTAACCTGTTTCCCATCGACTACGCCTTTCGGCCTCGCCTTAGGGGTCGACTCACCCTGCCCCGATTAACGTTGGACAGGAACCCTTGGTCTTCCGGCGTGCGGGTTTTTCACCCGCATTATCGTTACTTATGTCAGCATTCGCACTTCTGATACCTCCAGCATGCCTCACAGCACACCTTCAACGGCTTACAGAACGCTCCCCTACCCAACAACACATAGTGTCGCTGCCGCAGCTTCGGTGCATGGTTTAGCCCCGTTACATCTTCCGCGCAGGCCGACTCGACCAGTGAGCTATTACGCTTTCTTTAAATGATGGCTGCTTCTAAGCCAACATCCTGGCTGTCTGTGCCTTCCCACATCGTTTCCCACTTAACCATGACTTTGGGACCTTAGCTGGCGGTCTGGGTTGTTTCCCTCTTCACGACGGACGTTAGCACCCGCCGTGTGTCTCCCGTGATAACATTCTTCGGTATTCGCAGTTTGCATCGGGTTGGTAAGTCGGGATGACCCCCTAGCCGAAACAGTGCTCTACCCCCGAAGATGAGTTCACGAGGCGCTACCTAAATAGCTTTCGGGGAGAACCAGCTATCTCCCGGTTTGATTGGCCTTTCACCCCCAGCCACAAGTCATCCGCTAATTTTTCAACATTAGTCGGTTCGGTCCTCCAGTTAGTGTTACCCAACCTTCAACCTGCCCATGGCTAGATCACCGGGTTTCGGGTCTATACCCTGCAACTTAACGCCCAGTTAAGACTCGGTTTCCCTTCGGCTCCCCTATACGGTTAACCTTGCTACAGAATATAAGTCGCTGACCCATTATACAAAAGGTACGCAGTCACCCCATAAAGAGGCTCCCACTGCTTGTACGTACACGGTTTCAGGTTCTTTTTCACTCCCCTCGCCGGGGTTCTTTTCGCCTTTCCCTCACGGTACTGGTTCACTATCGGTCAGTCAGGAGTATTTAGCCTTGGAGGATGGTCCCCCCATATTCAGACAGGATACCACGTGTCCCGCCCTACTCTTCGAGTTCACAACCTGTGCATTTTGGTGTACGGGACTATCACCCTGTACCGTCGGACTTTCCAGACCGTTCCACTAACACACAAGCTGATTCAGACTCTGGGCTGCTCCCCGTTCGCTCGCCGCTACTGGGGGAATCTCGGTTGATTTCTTTTCCTCGGGGTACTTAGATGTTTCAGTTCCCCCGGTTCGCTTCATTACGCTATGTATTCACGTAATGATAGTGTGTCGAAACACACTGGGTTTCCCCATTCGGAAATCGCCGGTTATAACGGTTCATATCACCTTACCGACGCTTATCGCAGATTAGCACGTCCTTCATCGCCTCTGACTGCCAGGGCATCCACCGTGTACGCTTAGTCGCTTAACCTCACAACCCGAAGATGTTTCGTAAAACATCATCGTGTTGCGAAAATTTGAGAGACTCGAACACACCGCTTTTCATTTCTTATTACGGAGAAATGAAACAGTGTGTCGTTTCAATTTTCAGCTTGATCCAGATTTTTAAAGAGCAAAACTTCGCAGTGAACCTTTTCAGGTACACTCTGAAGTTTTCTTGTGTTTTTGCAGTAAAGATGGTGGAGCTATGCGGGATCGAACCGCAGACCTCCTGCGTGCAAGGCAGGCGCTCTCCCAGCTGAGCTATAGCCCCATCGTAGTTATCTCATTCACCTTAATTCTTGCTGAGACAAGGCGTGGAGCGGCGAAGCATACTGAAGTATGCGAGTCGTTTCACAACGCGGTATCAGAAAGAATTTGGTAGGCCTGAGTGGACTTGAACCACCGACCTCACCCTTATCAGGGGTGCGCTCTAACCACCTGAGCTACAAGCCTGCAGAGATTTTCTTACTGCTAATTTTCATCAGACAATCTGTGTGAGCACTACAAAGAACGTTTCTTTAAGGTAAGGAGGTGATCCAACCGCAGGTTCCCCTACGGTTACCTTGTTACGACTTCACCCCAGTCATGAATCACAAAGTGGTAAGCGCCCTCCCGAAGGTTAAGCTACCTACTTCTTTTGCAACCCACTCCCATGGTGTGACGGGCGGTGTGTACAAGGCCCGGGAACGTATTCACCGTGGCATTCTGATCCACGATTACTAGCGATTCCGACTTCATGGAGTCGAGTTGCAGACTCCAATCCGGACTACGACATACTTTATGAGGTCCGCTTGCTCTCGCGAGGTCGCTTCTCTTTGTATATGCCATTGTAGCACGTGTGTAGCCCTACTCGTAAGGGCCATGATGACTTGACGTCATCCCCACCTTCCTCCAGTTTATCACTGGCAGTCTCCTTTGAGTTCCCGGCCGGACCGCTGGCAACAAAGGATAAGGGTTGCGCTCGTTGCGGGACTTAACCCAACATTTCACAACACGAGCTGACGACAGCCATGCAGCACCTGTCTCAGAGTTCCCGAAGGCACCAAAGCATCTCTGCTAAGTTCTCTGGATGTCAAGAGTAGGTAAGGTTCTTCGCGTTGCATCGAATTAAACCACATGCTCCACCGCTTGTGCGGGCCCCCGTCAATTCATTTGAGTTTTAACCTTGCGGCCGTACTCCCCAGGCGGTCGACTTAACGCGTTAGCTCCGGAAGCCACGCCTCAAGGGCACAACCTCCAAGTCGACATCGTTTACGGCGTGGACTACCAGGGTATCTAATCCTGTTTGCTCCCCACGCTTTCGCACCTGAGCGTCAGTCTTTGTCCAGGGGGCCGCCTTCGCCACCGGTATTCCTCCAGATCTCTACGCATTTCACCGCTACACCTGGAATTCTACCCCCCTCTACAAGACTCTAGCCTGCCAGTTTCGGATGCAGTTCCCAGGTTGAGCCCGGGGATTTCACATCCGACTTGACAGACCGCCTGCGTGCGCTTTACGCCCAGTAATTCCGATTAACGCTTGCACCCTCCGTATTACCGCGGCTGCTGGCACGGAGTTAGCCGGTGCTTCTTCTGCGAGTAACGTCAATCGTTGCGGTTATTAACCACAACGCCTTCCTCCTCGCTGAAAGTACTTTACAACCCGAAGGCCTTCTTCATACACGCGGCATGGCTGCATCAGGCTTGCGCCCATTGTGCAATATTCCCCACTGCTGCCTCCCGTAGGAGTCTGGACCGTGTCTCAGTTCCAGTGTGGCTGGTCATCCTCTCAGACCAGCTAGGGATCGTCGCCTAGGTGAGCCGTTACCCCACCTACTAGCTAATCCCATCTGGGCACATCCGATGGCAAGAGGCCCGAAGGTCCCCCTCTTTGGTCTTGCGACGTTATGCGGTATTAGCTACCGTTTCCAGTAGTTATCCCCCTCCATCGGGCAGTTTCCCAGACATTACTCACCCGTCCGCCACTCGTCACCCAAGGAGCAAGCTCCTCTGTGCTACCGTTCGACTTGCATGTGTTAGGCCTGCCGCCAGCGTTCAATCTGAGCCATGATCAAACTCTTCAATTTAAGTTTGATGCTCGTGAATTAAACTTCGTAATGAATTACGTATGTTCACTCAGAGACTTGGTATTCATTTTTCGTCTTGCGACGTTAAGAATCCGTATCTTCGAGTGCCCACACAGATTGTCTGATAAATTGTTAAAGAGCAGTGCCGCTTCGCTTTTTCTCAGCGGCGCGGGGTGTGCATATTACGCCATCCCGCTGCGAAGTCAAGCATTTAATATCGCTTTCTTCGCCGGAGTTCTCAGTGGAACCCCGCTGACCCGGCGGCTTGTAATCCGTTGTTCCGTGTCAGTGGAGGCGCATTATAGGGAGTTATTTCAGGCTGACAAGGGGAAATTTAAAATAATCTTCCGAGTGCGTATTTTTTATTCTTTACGTTTATTTTAACGACGTTTTGTTGGTTAATTGGGCTATTTCCCGCGCGAATCTCGCAACGTGTTCCCAATCGGTATACACCACTTCTTTATTCGTATCCGTTTCACCGCCTGACATCTTCATTATCAGTTGGATCATAACTCGGTCATACCAGCGATAGCGGGGATACAGCAACGCTCCCGCAATGACTGCACTGTGATCTGGTCGCCACGGCGAACTCATCAGGAACTTACGCGCATAGCTGTTGGTTTGCGGCGTACGTTTCTCCGGTTTACGGGCAACGAGGTTTACGGAGTAGAACGCACTCGGCATCGAATTCAGCCGTGTGGCATGCTTTTTCACAAACTCCTGAAAAGCAGCATGGTAATGACCATAGCGAATCGAGGCGCCAATCACCACGCTGTCATAATTTTGCCAGTCCGGCTCCGCGGTACGATGCAAATTAACAACATCTGCCCAAACGCCCAGCTCTTTGAGTTCAGAAGCCAGATATTCAGCGATTTCACGCGTTTGTCCGTCCCGGGAAGAAAAAAGAATCAGTGTTCTCACGTGTTACTCCATTATTCACGCCAGAAGGTAGGGGTAAAGAGCACCAGCAGAGTAAAGACCTCCAGACGACGAAACAGCATATTGTCAATCAGGATCCACTTCGCCACAGGGTTCATACTGGCAAAGTTGTCGGCAACAACCCCAGTCCAGGCCCCAGGTTATTCAACGTTGCCACAACTGAGGCAAACGCGGAGAAGTCATCAACGCCGGTCGCAATAATCGCCAGCATACTGATAAT
>NZ_JBRREB010000097.1:0-6592 GCF_056759995.1 Stenotrophomonas sp. STEN030
ATGCTCGGCATGGGGTTTTCCCGGTACAGCCCCTGCCGAGCATGGCTCGGCACTACAACTTCTGCTCCCTCCCTTCGGCCGAGGGCCAAGGGGAGGGTTGGGGAGGGGTTGGCTCTTTCTGCCTTTCAAGCAATCCCGGTTTCGCGGCTTACGCCCCTCCCACAGGCGCCACCAGCGCATCATCCAGCTGCCCCGCACGCACCGACGCCGGCCGCTGCAGATGGACGGCGCAGTAGTCCGTGAATACCTGTTTGGCCTCAAGCTGGCCCATGCTGACGAAGTAGCTCAGGAATGAGGCCATATACAGATCGGCGACGGTGAAACTGTCACCCACCAGATAACGCTTGCCGGCTACTGCCATTTCAAGTGTGCGAATCAAATCCTCAGCGCTGCCGTAGCCGGCTTCCATCGGCGGTGCCAGCGTGCCATGACGAAGATCAGTGACAAAGGCTTCCAACGGCCCGGCCGCAAACAGCACCCAGCGGTAGCATTCGCCGCGCTCGGCGCTGCCAACCGGTGGCAGCAGTGCCTTGTCCGGCGCCAAGTCAGCCAGATGCAGACAGATGGCGGCGTTCTCGGTGATTGCCGTATTCCCCTGCAGCAGCGCCGGCACCTTGCCCATCGGGTTGATCGCCAGGTACTGCGCCGACTTCATGCTGGTGCCGTACTCCAGCATCACCGCGTCGTAGCGCAGGCCGGTTTCTTCCAGCATCCAACGGGTGATGCGGCCACGCGAATGTGGATGGCTGTAGAAGGTAAGCGTGTCGCTCATGTCAGGCACCTGCGTTGTAAGGAGCCAACAGTGTGCGTAGGGGCTGCTGACAGCTGCTGTCAGCAGTGATGCATCAACTGTCCGTCATGCACTGCGCACGCCAGCGCTTCAACAGCTGATGGCGCTGCGCCGGATAGCGTTGTGCAGTGTCTTCCAGTGCCAGCAAACGGTCAGCCCGAAAGTGCCGGAAATCGGCGCGCATCTCGCACCACGCCGCCAGCATGCGTACATCGGCCATGAACGCCATCGCGAACGGCCAGATCATGCGTTCACTGACCCTGCCCTCGACGTCGCGGTACTGGATACGCACCGCATTGCCGTCACGGATCGCGCGCCGCAACGCGGGCAGCCAGGGTTCCGGCGGTACCGCATGCCAGTGCGGTGCGAACAGGCCACTGGTTTCCACCTGCAGGCGCAGGGCTTCGGGCAGCACGCCGATGACACGCTGCAACGCAGTGTCGGCCGCAGCCGCCAGTTCCGGGTCGCCATGCGAGGCCACCCAGCGCGCACCCAGCAGCACCGCTTCGAGTTCTTCGGCGGAAAACATCATCGGTGGCAGCAGGAAACCCGGCCGCAGCTGGTAGCCGATACCCGGATCACCGGCGATATCGGCGCCCTGCCCGCGCAACGCATCAATATCCCGGTACACGGTGCGCAGGCTCACCTCCAGCCGCTGTGCCAGCTCGGCGCCGCGCACTGGCGTGCGGCGCCGCCGCAATTCATCCAGCAGGTGCAGCAGTCGGGCGGCGCGTTGGCTCATGAGGGGTTCCGGGACAGGCAGCTGCCCAGCATAGCGGTTGGCAGCCGCAGGAATGACCGCTTGGCATCAACAGAGCGCATTTATCCCGGCAAGCTGAGCAATAGGTACGCCCTATCAGAGCGAACGGTTCATTTGATTACTCATTTAACGCTCCCGTGGTTACAGTCGGTGGGAGCAAAACCCCAACGCCAGCAGGAGCCAGCCATGAGCAATGACACCAAGCCGACCTGTCCGTACCACAGCGCCCCCTCCCCCGAGCAGGCCGCGCAGTCGCAGCGTGACACCAGCACCACACCCAAGCAGAAGCATGGCGACGCGCCAGTGACGCCGATGACCACCGCCTTCGGCGCGCCGATAGTAGACAACCAGAACAGCAAGACCGCCGGCCCGCGTGGCCCGCTGCTGATGGAAGATGTGTGGCTGCTGGAGAAGCTGGCCAACTTCAACCGCGAAATCATTCCCGAGCGCCGCATGCACGCCAAGGGCTCTGGCGCATACGGCACCTTCACCGTCACCCACGACATCAGCAAATACACCCGCGCCAAGATCTTCTCGGCAGTGGGCAAGCAGACCGAGATGTTCGCCCGCTTCACCACTGTTGCCGGTGAGCGCGGCGCGGCCGATGCAGAGCGTGACATCCGCGGCTTCGCGTTGAAGTTCTACACCGAGGAAGGCAACTGGGACCTGGTCGGTAACAACACGCCGGTGTTCTTCCTGCGTGACCCGCGCAAGTTCGGCGACCTCAACAAGGCGGTCAAGCGCGACCCGCATACCAATCTGCGCAGCGCCCGCAACAACTGGGATTTCTGGACCCTGCTACCGGAAGCACTGATGCAGGTGACCGTGGTGATGAGCGACCGTGGCATCCCGCGCAGCTACCGCCACATGCATGGCTTTGGCTCCCATACCTACAGCTTCACCAACAACGATGGCGAACGCTACTGGGTGAAGTTCCACTTCCACAGCCAGCAGGGCGTTGAGGCGCTGACCGATGCGCAGGCGCAGGTGTTGGTCGGCAAGGACCGCGAAAGCCATGGCCGTGACCTGTTCCAGGCCATCGAGCAGGGCCAGTTCCCGAAGTGGAAACTGTTCGTGCAGATCATGCCCGAGCTCGACGCCGAGACCTACCGCATCCATCCGTTCGACCTGACCAAGGTCTGGCCGAAGAGCGATTACCCGCTGATCGAAGTCGGCGAATTCGAGCTCAACCGCAACCCGGTCAACTGGTACCAGGACGTGGAGCAGTCGGCGTTCGCGCCCAGCAACATCGTCCCGGGCATCGGCCCGTCGCCGGACAAGATGCTGCAGGCACGTCTGTTCGCCTACTCCGATGCGCAGCGCTACCGGCTCGGTGTGAACCATCACCAGATTCCGGTCAATGCCGCCCGCTGCCCGGTCAACAGCAACCACCGCGATGGTGCCATGCGCGTTGACGGCAACTACGGTGGCCTGCCGCACTACGAGCCGAACAGCTATGGCCAGTGGCAGGAGCAGCCGCAGTACCGCGAGCCAGCGCTGAAGATCCGTGGCGATGCCGACTTCTGGAACTTCCGCGAAGACGACAACGACTACTTCAGTCAGCCCGGTGCCTTGTTCCGCAGCTACAACGCCGCACAGAAGCAGCGTCTGTTCGAGAACACCGCGCGGGCCCTGGGCGATGCACCGGATTTCATCAAGCAGCGCCACATCGACAACTGCAACAAGGCAGATCCGGCCTACGGTGCGGGCATCGCCGCTGCCCTGCAGGCACTTGCCGCAGCCGCCGCCTCGGCCGATCCGTTCGCACCGCCGCCGCACCCGGGCAACGATTTCCCAACCGCCACACCAGGCGCCGAGGACATTGAGCTGTAAGCCCGGTCCGCTGATCCACGCTTGATCCAGCACCGCCCGCATTCTGCGGGCGGTGCTGTTTCCGCCCACAAACCAACACGTCATTGGCCTCTTCACTTACGCCCCCTTGCGGGGGTTACCATGCCGCTCGGCAACCCACCCATTCAAGGAACCCCGATGAGCCTGACCGACGACCTTCTTTCCCAGCTGCAGGGCGCACCGTTGCAGCAGGTTTCGCAGCAGCTTGGCATCGACAGCCAGCAGGCTTCGGGCGCGATCAGCGCCGCGCTGCCGCTGTTGATGGGCGCATTGGGCAACAACGCCGCAAAGCCGCAGGGAGCAGAGGCCCTGTTCGGCGCCCTGCAGAACAACCACAGTGGCCTGGACATCGGCAGCGTGCTGGGTGCGGTGATGGGCGGTGGCAACAGTCCGGCAGCCAATGGCGCCGGCATCCTCGGCCACATCTTCGGCGGCAGCCAGGACCGCGCTGAGACCGGCCTGGCCCAGGCCACCGGCCTGAGCCCGAGCAGCTCCAGCCAGCTGCTGAAGATCCTCGCCCCGATCGTGATGGCCTATATCGCCCAGCGCATGAGCAGCGGTGGCGCCCAGGCAAACCCCGATGGTCTGGCGCAGATCCTGGGCCAGGAAAAGCAGCAGGTGACGCAGGCCGGCGGTATCGGCGGCGGCCTGCTGGGCAGCGTGATGGACCAGGACGGCGACGGCCAGTTCGGCGTCAGCGACCTGATCAAGCTGGGCAGTGGCTTGCTGGGTAGCGGCAAGCGCTGAGCTGGTAGAGGTTGATTGAAAACGCCACCGCAAGGTGGCGTTTTTGTTTCTGTAGTGCCGAGCCATGCTCGGCAGAGGCTTCACTAGTAGAGCCCCTGTAGTGCCGAGCCATGCTCGGCAGAGGCCTTACCGGTAGAGCCCCCTTGCCGAGCATGGCTCGGCACTACAGGTCTGGCTTTACCGGTAAGGCCCCTGCCGAGCATGGCTCGGCACTACAGGTGAATCGCTTGCCTCGCGCGCATCAAAGCGCGTCAAGGTCACCCAAGGCCCGGATCAGCCGGCGGGCGCGCTTGTCGGGCTTGTGCTCTGGGGCCTGGTAGCCGGTCCTTTCGGCGGCACGTCGCAGGTGCAGTTCGTGACGCGCCTGCTTCGAGGCCGCCGACTCTTCGTACATGGCCTGCGCTACCGGTGCCGAACCACGTTTGTCACTCAGCCCGCGTACCGCGATCTCGAAGACCTCATCGCCGCGCTGCACTCGCAGCGCATCGCCCACGCGGATCGCGCGCGAGGATTTGGGCCGCTGCCCTTGCACATCCACCTTGCCGGTATCCACTGCCTGTTTGGCCAGGCTGCGGGTTTTGAAGAAGCGTGCGGCCCACAGCCACACATCAAGACGAATGCTTGCTACCACTACGACTTCACCGCTCATCGCGTTGCCATGACTCCTGTGTAAGCCACCAACCGTTGATACCTGACTCCGGCACCCTCACCTGCAAGATGCTAGTGTGCCAGCCCACATCCCGACAGCGTTGCCCATGTCGAAAACCAAGCAAACCCGCTCGCTGACCGAAGGCCCTATCGGCACCAGCCTGCTGATGTTCGCGCTACCCATTCTGGCTGGCAACATCGCACAGTCGCTGAACGGGTCGGTCAATGCCATCTGGGTGGGCAAGTTCCTCGGCGAGGCGGCGCTGACCGCCACTGCCAACGCCAACAACATCATGTTCTTCCTGATCGGTTCGGTGTTCGGCATCGGCATGGCCGCCACCATCCTGATCGGCCAGTCCATCGGCGCCAAGGACCTGCCGCAGGCGCGGCGGGTGATGGGCACCAGCGCCACCTTCTTCATCAGCCTGTCTGCGGTCATCGCGGTGCTGGGCTGGTTCCTGTCGCACCGCTTGCTGCTGGCGATGGGCACACCGGCCGAATCGCTGCCGATGGCCGATGCCTATCTGAAGGTGATCTTCCTGGCGATGCCGCTGCTGTACGCGTTTGCCTTCATCACCGCCGCCTTGCGCGGTGCCGGCGACGCGCGCACGCCGTTCCGCTTCCTGCTGTTGGCGGTGCTGCTGGATATCGCCTTCAATCCGCTGCTGATCTTCGGCGTGGGCCCGTTCCCGGAACTCGGTATTGCCGGTGCAGCCTGGGCCACGTTCTTCTCGCAGGCCTTGGCGCTGGCCGCGCTGATGCTCTACCTGCGCAACAAGCGACACATGCTGTGGCTGGGCCGCAAGGATATCGGCCTGTTGAAGATCGACACCGTCATTCTCAAGGCGCTGGTGGTCAAGGGCGTGCCGATGGGCCTGCAGATGATCCTGATCTCGCTGGCGATGATCATGATGATCAGCATGGTCAATGGCTACGGTGTGGAAACCGCCTCGGCCTATGGCGCGGCAATGCAGCTGTGGACCTATGTGCAGATGCCGGCCATGGCCATTGGTGCTGCCTGCTCGACGATGGCCGCACAGAACGTGGGCGCCGGCCTCTGGCCGCGCGTGGAAGCCACCGCGCGTACCGGTGTGTTGTTCAACTTCCTGCTGACCGGTGCCTTGATCGCGCCGATCATCCTTTTTGATCGCAGCACCTTGGCGTTGTTCCTGCCTGCTGCCAGCGAGGCGCTGGAGATCGGCCGGCACCTGAACCACATCGCGGTATGGTCGTTCCTGTTCTTCGGCGTCAACTTCGTGCTGTCCGGCGTGGTCCGTTCCACTGGCGCGGTGCTGCCACCGCTGTTGATCCTGGCAATCGGCATGTGGGGCATCCGCGTGCCGTTCGCACTGTGGCTGCAGCCACGCTTTGGTGCCGATGCGATCTGGTGGAGCTTCCCGATCAGCGCGCTGTGCTCGATGCTGATGATCATGGCCTATTACCGCTGGGGTAACTGGCGCAGCGCCAGCATCCTCGACAAGCCAGCGCAGGCCACCCCGGCGGAAGTGCCGGCTACGCCGCCGTCGCCGGTGGCGGATCCGGATGTGGAATTGGAGCGCTAGACAGCGTTGTGGGAGCTGTGGGAGCGGCGTCAGCCGCGAAGCTGGCATTGCTCGAAGGGCCTGAAAGCTCACCCCCTCCCCAACCCTCCCCTACGCCTTCGGCGCAAGGGAGGGAGCTGAACGACGTGTAGTGGGCGGGCCCGCGCGGGCGGGGGGGGTGGCGGGGCGGCGCCACCCCCGGGGCGGGGGGGGGGCGAGGGGTGCGGGCGGCGGCGGACGGGGCGGGGCGCCCGT
>NZ_JBRREB010000098.1:0-6327 GCF_056759995.1 Stenotrophomonas sp. STEN030
TTGCTCAGGTCCACCGTACCGGTGTTGCTGGCCGTAAAGGTGTAGGTGATCACGTCACCGGCATCACCAATGACGGTGTTGCCATTGCTGTCGGCCACGGCAGCGCTCTTGGCCAGCGTGAAGCTGGCGGTCTTGTTGACCGTGGTGACGTCGGTGGTGTTGCAGCGCGACGCCACTGGACATGCGCTATCGCCACCACCGCCAACGCTGGCCGTGTTGGTTACCAAATCTGCCGTGCTCAGTGCGACCGCCACGGTGAGCGTGATGCTTGGGGCCGAGCTACCGCTTGCAATAGCAATTGCCCGGGTGCAGCTCACCGTCGAACCTGACGCGCTGCATGCCCAGCCTGCGCCGGTCCCCGACACATAGCTGAGACCGGAAGGAAGCGTGTCGACTACCGTGACCGCACCACTTGTCGCAGCCGTTCCGCTATTGCTCACGGTCAGCGTATAGACGCCGTCAACGCCTGGGACGAAGTCCCCGACGTGGCTCTTGGCGATGGCCAGTTTCGGCGCGCCGACGACCGGAGTCGTGACGGTGTTGCTGTCACAGGGGGCGGCACTGCTACAGCTGCTGCCACCGCCAGATACGGACGCGGCGTTGACCACCGAGCTCCCGATCGCGCTGGCATCAGCGGTTACCGGAATGGTCCATTGCTGAGTACCGTTGATCGCCAGCACGCCGCTGTAAGAACAGGTCACCGTACGGCCCGTGATCACGCAGCCGATCGGCAAGGTGCCGGCGGTCAACCCGACGGGTAGCTGGTCGACGACTTCGATCGGACCGGTCGTGGCCAGATCGCCGGTATTGGTCACCACGAGCGTATAGTTCGCCTCTACTCCCTCGGTGAAACTTGCGGACGAGGCGGCCTTGGTCAAGGTCAGTACCGGCGACAGTATCCGGGTCGTGGCGCTGGAGGTATTGTCCGCCAACCTCGACGCGGGCTCACCAACCGTTGTATCGGTGGTTGCCCAAGCAACGCTCGCGGTATTGGTCAGCGTCGTCTTGATCGCCGGCGCAATCGCTTTGATGACGACCTCGACCACAGCGCCAGGCGGCAGACTCGCGATCGAACCCGACGCCGTGGTTCCGCTTGCAACATGATTGCTGCCGCACACTGCTGCGCCGGACACGGGGCGGCAGCTCACCGCGTCGGCGGCGAGGTTGGAAAAACCGGCAGGCAATGTATCGGAGTACGTTGGCGCAGTCGCGGGATGCGTACCGATGTTCTCTATCTTCAGTACGTAGTCGAACGACTTCCCTGCCTCTACCGTGGCGGGCGCGCTTTTCGTGATCTTCAGATCAACGATACGAGGCGTATTGGTGATCGTACAGGCAACATTGTCGCCCTTGTTCTTCAGGTCAATTCCAGGTGGCGCATCCGGGTCGTAGGCGCCACTCGGCAGTACCGTATTGCTACTGGAATTGCTGTTGGTACAGCTGATGGTCTTGTCGTACTGCGTCAACGTGGACGGGCCACCTGCCATCGATTCCTTCAGCGTGATGGTATTGCCTGGCATCACCGCCTGGGCGGTGACATATTTCTGCTGGCCACTGGCAGCGGTCGCCGTGGTCGCGGAGTCCATCCGCGTGCCCTTGATGTTGATCGTCTCGTAATTGAAACGATCATTGGGGCTGAGCAGACCCACAATCTCTTTGCGCAGCTTTACACCGCCCCAACGCAGGCCGAATGCGAAACCCTGTTTGTTGGAACCACTGGTGTGAACCTGACCCACCACGGTGAACACTGTTGGCCCGGGCACGCGTGTTGTCGTGAACACCGCAGCATTTGCAGTACCTGCTTTCCCGAGCAATCGACGGCAATCGATGGCTCCAAAACCACCACAGGCGGTGGTGCTGCCCGCGTGACTCTGAATCGTCAGGTTATTGGCAGTCGATGCACCCAGCCACTCCAGAAGCGTCAGTGGGCTACCACCGGATTGCACGCCAAAGTCGAGGCTTTCGTTTTCGTTGCTGGATTCACCGTCAGCCATGATCACTTCATAAGCGTGATCGACTGGGGTACCGGTCGGCGTAAAAAGACGGATGTTCTCCAGTTTTACACTGGTGCTATTGGCGGAGTTACCCGGGGTGTAAAGCACCGCCTGGTTTGGCGTATAGATGGTGTAGTAGCCAGTCGTACCACTGAACTGGGAGCCGCTCCAGCTTGGTGACTGGGCTGCGGCCAAGCCACCACCGGAGCTACCGGAGACGACCACATTGACCTGCATGGTTGAGCCATCAGGCAGGTCAAACGTCAGCGGTGTTGAGCCATTCGTCGTGAAACTCACACCATTGAGCTGGAGCCAGCAAATCTCCGAGACATGGGCACCCTTGGAGTTCGGGTCGGCCATTGCGCACTTGTTGGCCGCCTGCGCATCAGCGCCAAAGCCCAACAGCAGAAGCGCTGACAACGCCACCACCATCGAGGCGAACAACCTGGCCGGATTGAGCAACCATGAGGCGGGCCTCGGCACCCGCCGGGAGAACATCGAAACCTTGAGCCAGGCCAATGGATTGGCGGAATGGCGGGAAACGGATTGCTCGATTTGGTTGTTCAACGGGGAAGCCTCTGCAAAACCTGCGCGCGCGAGCCGCCAGTCATTGGCAGCCCGGGAGAATTCATGTTCGTCAGACGGTTCGCCCCAAAAACGAACCGCCAATCCAGCACCGGTCGGTGCTCGTGTTGGCGCGGATTCTTACGGCGCATCCACGGCTATTCAGTTCCGTTTTGTGACGGAAACTCTCACTTGCTTACTCGACGGGCTTCCGGGCGTGAGCGTTAAACCGCTATCACTTTGATTTCACGCAGGAATTACACATACGGTCGCGTATGAATGTGAATTGGCACGCTTTCAATTTAGTGAATGCATGCTGAATAAAAAAGTGTGACCTAGACCGTAAGACGGTAGCCGGCACCCCGAACTGCGCGAACCGGGAGGGTACAGCCGGTGGCCGACTGCACACGGTTACGCAAACGGTGCACAAGCACTTCAATCCGGTGCGGATCAAAGCTCCAGGGCTGGTCGGTGAGGGCGGCAATCAAGCGTTCGCGGGCGACTGTCTCGCCCGGAGATGAGAAAATCAAAGTGAGAAATGCGCGTTCGGCCTCGGTCAGCGCCAGTACCTGCGCATTGGGCCCACGCAGGTCCCAGCCGTCGGATTCCAACGCCCAGCAGGGGCTATTGCCGACTCCGCCGGTTTCCATCAGCTGCGCCGCCTCGCCAGGCAAGCGCCGGCGCAGGCTGTACAGCTTGGCAGCGAGGAATTCCGGCTCCGGCCGGTGCGGCAGGCAGGCGTCAGCCCCGGCCCACAGGCCATCAGCAATCAGTTGTGGGGTATTCGGGTCGACCAACAGGACCACACCCAGATCATCACGACGGCGCAGGTGCTCGACCGTCTCGACCATGCCGGCACGGACCCGGGTGGTATCGATGACCACGATGTCGCAGGGAATGATCACCAACTCGCGGTACAGCGCTTCGACACTGTCCAGGGCCTGGATCTGGGCGCCATAGGGCAACAACGGCTGCAACAGCTCCAGGTTGCCGACAATCCAGATACGTAGTGGCGCCAAGGCCGTGGGATTGGCTGCGCCCACGCGCGCATAGTTCAGATCCGATGCCACACACTCTCCCTGTCGGACTGCCAGTAGACAGCCCACCGATAACCGGGATTTTAGCCTAGCGTAATGTCAGTTATCGCCTAAACGGGGTACACACCGTTTTATGAATGGAATGGGCGCCACTCCCGCGACGCCCATTCTCTGGCTCTTACTCGGCAGGCACGCCCATTTCCTGTAGCAATGCGGGGGCCGGGTACACCTTCGCCAACAGCCAGCGCAGGTAGCGCATGTCCACGTGCACGGCACGCTTGTAGCGCGGGTCGAACCACCAGCTGGCGCTGACCGATTCCCAGTTGGAATCGAAGTTCAGGCCAATCAACTCGCCCTTGGCGTTGAGCACCGGTGAACCGGAGTTGCCGCCGGTGGTGTCCAGGTTGGTCAGGAAGTTCACTGTCTGCGTCTTCAAGGCCGGATCGGCGGTGCTACCGAAGTCGCCCTTTGCGATCGCTGCCAGCAGTGGCTTGGGTGCGTCGAACGGCACCGTGTTGGTGTTCTTCTCCACGATGCCAGCCACTGTGGTCACCGGCAAATAGCTGACCGCATCACGCGGGTGCAGCGCCTCGACCTTGCCGTAGCTGATACGCAGGGTGCTGTTGGCATCCGGGTAAACCGCCCTGCCCTGGCTCGCACGCCAGGCAAACAAGGCCTGCATATAGGACGGGCGCAGGCGCAGCTGCTCGCCTTCGCGCTCCTTGCTCTTGGCCTCCGTTGCGATCTGCGCCTGTACCAGCGCGGCCGCGGCCTGCATCAGCGGGTCTGCAGCTACCGCTTCGCCTTGCTTGGCGCTGGCAAAGCGCGACAGGCGCGCTTCCTCAGCGCCCAAGCCGGTGCCCTTGTACAGCGCATCCAGACGCTGCGCCAGTTGTGCCGGTGTGCGGCCGAATACTTCGTCGTAACCACGGTCGCGCTGGTCGTCGGGCAATTGTTGGTAACGCAGCATCAGCGCACTGATCAGCGCCTTCTCTGTCGTTGGATCGTAGCGACGCTGCACCTGCTTGAGCACACCTTCGATCAGGGCCTGATCGCGTTGCTGGTAGCCACTCTCGCGCTGCGCGTCAGGCTTTGCCGATTCGATGCGCAGGCGCTCGATCAGCATTGCCGAACGCAGCAGTTGGGTCTGTCCGGTCAAGGTGCTGAGCAGGAACTCACTGGCGCCTGCCTGTTGCGCCGCTGTCAGCGACGCAAACAGCGCGTCGATATCAGCCTTGTACTTGCCATCGGCGCTGGCCAGCATCGCCTGCTCGTCCTGTGCACGCTGGGTCTTGGCATCGCTGCGCAGCAGGCCTTCCAGTTCGCCGGCGGCACGCTTGCGATTGTTCTTCAGCGACTGCAGCTGCGAGGCATAGCGCGTGCGCGCATCGGCATTGCTCTTGCCCTGCGCTTCGATCACGTCGATCAACTGCTGGAACACCTCGACACGGCGCGGCAGCACGGTATCGATCTGACTGGCGAATTCATCGGCGGTGCGCAGGCGATAGGTGGTGCCCGGGTAACCGGCCAGCATCGCGTAATCGCCTTCCTTCGGACCATCCAGCGACATCTTCAGATGTGCCGGCGGATGGTAAGGCACGTTGTCCTTGCTATACGGTGCCGGCTTGCCGTCCTTGCCCACATAGGCACGCAGCAGGGTGAAATCGCCGGTGTGACGCGGCCACATGAAGTTGTCGATTTCATCGCCATAATTGCCGATCGCACGCGGCGGCGCATAGACCAGACGGATGTCGGTCAGCTCCAGCTGGCGAATGCGATAGAAGTCAGTGCCGTAATACATGTTGGCCACCGAGCAGCGCACGCCGCCTTCGGCCTCGCAGTCGGCGACGATGCGCTTGCGCGCGCTTTCCACCGCGTCGTAATAGCCGCGGCCGGTCTTGCCACGCGCGTCCTTGAGTACCTCATCGGTGACCTTGTCGAAACCCACCGTTACCAGCACCCGGTAGTCGGGATTGGCAGCGCGCTCATCGTCGCGGCCCTGGGCGATGAAGCCGTCATCGATGAAGTTGTGCTCCTTGCTGGCGTTGTACTGGATGACGCCATAGGCCACGTGGTGATTGGTCAGCAGCAAGCCCTCGTCGGAGACGAACGAACCGGTACCACCACCAACACGCACGACCGCGCTCAACGGCGGCGCGGTGACGTCGGCCAACTGCTTCGGGTCACCTTTGAAGCCGGCTTCCTTGAGCGTCCTTGCCAGCTCTGGCAGCTGCGTGGGCATCCACATGCCTTCATTGGCGTGGGCAGCAGTGGCGGCCAGGCTCATGCCCAGCGCCAGCGCGGCGGTAAGTGGTTTGCGCGTCATCGGAACTCCAGCGGATTACAGAACAGGCGTGGACAGTAGCGGCCCCCGCTCGGAGCGGCAACCGCCAGCAGTCACACTGCTATCGCCAACGCCTGTAGGAGCGGCGTCAGCCGCGAAGCCAGTGCTGCATGAACTCGCGACAGTGTTGATCTTCGGCGTGGGCAATGCGCTATTGGCTGCGGATGGAGCGGCGACTTCGCGGCTGACGCCGCTCCTACAAAGGCCTGCCGCTCTCCAGTGAGCGATTGCTGGCTGATGTTGAAGCGGCGATGCGCCGGTGCGGCGCGCGAAGCTCTGTGGGAGCGGCGTCAGCCCCCCAAGCCCAGTATCATTGCGTAGCGGAAACACACGGAAGAAGCCACGGGACATCGACCAAGACATCCGTGGGATTGATAGCGTAACCGGG
>NZ_JBRREB010000099.1:0-5878 GCF_056759995.1 Stenotrophomonas sp. STEN030
GGCTGTGGCTTTGGCTTTGGCTTTGGGTTTGGCTTTGGCTTTGGCTTTGGCTGTGGGTTTGGCTGTGGCTTTGGCTGTGGCTTTGGCTTTGGCTTTGGCTGTGGCTTTGGCTGTGGCTTTGGCTGTGGCTGTGGCTTTGGCTGTCCCCTCTCCCGCCTGCGGGAGAGGGGTAGGGGTGAGGGCAAGCTCTTGCTCTTGTTCTTGCCTTTGCCCCGGCTTCTGCCTCCCCACCACAACCCCAAAAACAAGAAAGGCCACCCGAAGGTGGCCTCTCTCAAATCACTGAAGCGCAGTCTTACTTGACCAGCTTCGCAATAGCAGCGCCCAGGTCGCCCGGCGAACGGACGGTGACAACGCCAGCAGCTTCCATCGCTGCGAACTTGCCCTCAGCCGTGCCCTTGCCGCCCGATGCGATCGCACCAGCGTGGCCCATGCGCTTGCCGGCCGGAGCCGACGCACCAGCGATGAAGCCGACAACCGGCTTCTTCACGAACTGCTTGATGTACTCGGCACCGGCTTCTTCAGCGTCGCCGCCGATTTCGCCAACCATGATGATGCCTTCGGTCTGCGGGTCTTCGTTGAACAGCTTCAAGCAGTCAACGAAGTTCAAACCGTTGATCGGGTCACCACCGATGCCGATGCAGGTCGACTGGCCCAGGCCCACTTCCGTGGTCTGCTTGACCGCTTCATAGGTCAGGGTGCCCGAACGCGACACGATGCCGATCTTGCCCGGCATGTGGATGTGGCCCGGCATGATGCCGATCTTGCACTCGCCCGGGGTGATCACGCCGGGGCAGTTCGGACCGACCAGCACGGTGTCCGGATGGGCACGGGTCAGCACGTTCTTGACGCGCAGCATGTCCAGCACCGGGATGCCTTCGGTGATGCAGACGATGACCTTGATGCCGGCAGCAGCGGCTTCCAGGATCGCATCAGCCGCGTACGGCGGCGGCACGTAGATGACCGATGCGTCAGCATGGGTGCTCTCGACAGCCTCGGCGACGGTGTTGAACACCGGCAGGTCGATGTGGGTGGTACCACCCTTGCCCGGGGTCACGCCGCCAACAACCTTGGTGCCGTACTCAACCATCTGAGTGGCGTGGAAGGTGCCCTGCTGGCCGGTAAAGCCCTGCACGATCACCTTGGTGTTCTTGTTAATCAAAACAGACATTGGATTTCCTTCGGTGTCGGATCAGGCAGCGTTCTTGACAGCTTCAACGATCTTCTTGGCGCCATCGTTGATGTTGTCAGCCGGGATGATGGCCATGCCGCTGTCACGCAGCAGCTGCTTGCCTTCTTCCACGTTGGTGCCTTCCAGGCGCACCACGACCGGAACCTTGACGCCCACTTCCTTCACGGCAGCGATGATGCCTTCGGCAATCATGTCGCAGCGGACGATGCCGCCGAAGATGTTGACGAAGATGCCTTCGACCTTGTCCGAGGACAGGATCAGCTTGAAGGCTTCAATGACGCGCTGCTTGTTGGCACCGCCGCCCACGTCCAAGAAGTTCGCCGGCTCGCCGCCGTTGAGCTTGATGACGTCCATGGTGGCCATGGCCAGACCTGCGCCGTTGACCATGCAGCCGATGTTGCCGTCCATGGTGACGTAGTTGATGTCCAGCTCCGAAGCGATCACTTCGGTCGGGTCTTCCTGGGTCTTGTCGCGCATGGCAACCAGAGCCTTCTGGCGGAACGCGGCGTTGTCGTCGCTGTCGAACTTGCCGTCCAGCGCGTACAGGTTGCCGTCGTCCAGGATGGCCAGCGGGTTGATTTCAACCAGCGCCAGATCCTTTTCGTTGAACAGGCGGTACAGGTTCACCATGATGTTGGCGAACTGGCCAGCCTGCTTGGCGGTCAGGCCCAGCTTGAAGCCGAAATCACGGCCGTGGTAACCCTGCACGCCTTCAACGAAGTCGACGTTGAGCGAGTGGATCAGCTCCGGGGTTTCAGCAGCAACCTGCTCGATCTCCACGCCGCCTTCCGAAGAAGCGATGTAGGTGATGGTCTTGGTGCCACGGTCAACCAGCACCGACAGGTACAGCTCCTTGACGATCTCACCGGCGGTGGTCACCAGCACCAGGTTGACCGGCAGCTCGACGCCTGCGGTCTGGTAGGTAGCCATCTTGGTGCCGAGCATCTTGGCCGCAGCGGCCTTGACGTCGTCGGTGGTCTTGCAGAACTTGACGCCGCCAGCCTTGCCGCGGCCGCCAGCGTGGATCTGAGCCTTGACCATCCATGGGCCCTGGCCCAGCGACTGGGCAGCAGCTACAGCCTCGTCCGGGGTCGCAGCGACCTTGCCGGCTGGGACCGGGATGCCGTATTCGGCAAGCAGTTGTTTTGACTGGTACTCGTGGAAATTCATGCGTCACCGTGGGAATAGGAACGACCGCACGCATCTCCTCGGGCCCCGGCTTGGGGGCGCCGGCAAGGACTGCGGCGGGCCCACTATTGTGGCCGAGCCAGCGCCGGGGCGCAAAGAAGTCTGTACAAATGGCCAAGTGCGGCATGTTTTCTGGCCATTTTTCAGCAACTTGCCTCTGAATAGGGGGCGCTGCGCGCGTGTCGTGCAGCAGCCCGTGCGCACCTATACTTGGCGGGTTAACGCTTGGATAGGAGTTCCGGCTTGGCCCCCAGCACCTCGCTCATCGACCGCATCGAATCGATACCGCGTCGCGAGCTGTATTTCTTCGCCCTGTACCGGGTGCTGATCGCCACCCTGCTGGCCGCGCTGGTCTTCAGCCCGCTGACGCCATTCGCTGGCGAGGCGCACCATCTGCAGTTGGCCGAAGCCGTCACCATCCTCTATCTGCTGGTAGCACTCGCGCTACTGGCTTGGGGCCGCAACGAGCGCTGGTTGCAACCGATCGTGTTCGGCAGCCTGCTGGTCGACATCACCGCAGCCACCCTGCTGAGCCATGCCCTGCCCGGCGCCAGCGCCGGCATCTCGATGTCGCTGCTGTTCAACATCGCGGCAGCCGCCCTGCTGCTGCCGCTGCCGCGGGCCATGCTGCTGGCGCTACTGGCTGCTGCGGCCAGCGTCACCGAATACGCGTGGCAGGCGTTCGAAGGCAGCGACAACCTGCGTACGCTGGCTGAGCTGGCGATGTTCGTCACCAGCTATCTTGCACTGGCCTTCATCGCCTACCAGATCGGCAGCCGCACCCGCCGCACCCAGCAACTGGCCGATCAACGCGGTGCCGAAGTCGCCAACCTGTTCGAAGTGAACGAGTTGATCATTCGCCGCATGCGCACCGGCGTGCTGGTAGTGGACACCAATGGCCACATAACACTGGCCAACGAAGCCGCCACCGCCCTGCTCGGCGACATGGAAGGCGCGCTTGCCACCGAGCGGGTCGCACTGACTATCGCTTCGCCGGAACTGGCTCGGCGCCTGCAACGCTGGCGCAATGGTTGGCATGAGGACGAACAACCGCTGCAGCTGGCCCCGGAGCAGGCCGAAGTACTGCCACGTTTCGCCCGCCTGCTGGCCGACAGCGACATGTCCTTGATCTTCCTGGACGACACCACCGTGGTCTCGCGCCGGGCCGAATCGCTGACCCTGTCCACCCTTGGCCGCTTCTCGGCCAGCCTGGCCCATGAAATCCGCAACCCGCTGGCGGCGATCAACTACGCCACCCAGCTGCTGGAGGAGTCGGAAGACATCGGCGAGGCCGACCGGCGCCTGCTGCAGATCATCCATCAGCAATGCCAACGCACCAACGGCATCGTCGAAAGCGTGCTGGCGCTCGCCCGGCGCGAGCGGGCCAATCCCGAGAACCTCGACCTGGCCGCCTTCGTGCGCCGCTTCGTGATCGAGTACCGGCAGACCCTGTCACTGGAGAATGACAGTCTGGAAGCCGTAATCCGCGAGCCATCGATAATGGCGATGATGGACCCCCGGCACCTGCACCAGGTGCTGACCGCATTGGTCCACAACGCCCTCAAATATGGCCGTATAGCCGATGAGCCGGCACGGATCCGCATCCGCGTCGCCTCGGCTGAACGCAATGCGGTGATCGACATCATGGACCGCGGCCCTGGCATTCCTGATGCCATCGCCAGTCAGCTGTTCCGGCCGTTCTACACCACCTCCGAACATGGCACCGGCTTGGGCCTGTATATCGCCCGCGAGCTGTGCCGGGCCAATCAAGCCCAGCTGGACTATGTGTCCATTCCAGCTGGCGGTGCCTGCTTCCGGCTGACCCTGAGCATCCCAAAAACCGCGTTCGCCCGCGGCGAGCGCCAATGAGTCGATTCTTGATGCAATCGTTTGTAGACATGCCGCCACCTCGGCTATCGTTCCATTCATGAACGCAACACATAGCGCCCTGATCGTCGATGACGAACGCGACATCCGTGAGCTGCTGGTCCTAACCCTTGGCCGGATGGGCTTACGGATCAGCACCGCAGCAAACCTCGCCGAAGCCCGCGAACTGCTGGCCAGCAACCATTTCGACCTGTGCCTGACCGACATGCGCCTGCCCGACGGCAACGGCATCGAACTGGTCACCGAGATCACCCGTGACCACCCCGCCACCCCGGTGGCGATGATCACCGCCTTCGGCAGCATGGATCTGGCGGTGGAGGCCCTTAAGGCAGGCGCCTTTGATTTCGTCAGCAAGCCGGTGGACATCAATGTGCTGCGCGGGCTGGTCCGGCACGCCATCGAACTGAACAACGAAGCCCGCCCCAGCACCCCGCCACCGCCGGAGAACGCCACCCGCCTGCTCGGCAGCTCGCCGGCCATGGATGAGCTGCGCGCCACCATCGGCAAGGTCGCCCGCAGCCAGGCACCGGTCTACATTCTGGGCGAATCCGGTGTTGGCAAGGAACTGGTGGCCCGTACCATCCACGACCAGGGCGCGCGTGCGGCCGGGCCGTTCATCCCGGTCAACTGCGGCGCCATCCCCAGTGAACTGATGGAAAGCGAGTTCTTCGGCCATCGCAAGGGCAGTTTCACCGGCGCCCACGCCGACAAGCCGGGGCTGTTCCAAGCAGCCAGTGGCGGCACCTTGTTCCTGGATGAAGTGGCCGAGCTGCCCCTGCAGATGCAGGTCAAGCTGCTGCGTGCGATCCAGGAAAAATCGGTGCGCCCGGTAGGCGCCGCCACCGAAGTCACCGTGGACGTACGCATCCTCTCGGCCACCCACAAAGACCTGAGCACCCTGGTGCAGGACGGGCGCTTCCGCCACGATCTGTACTACCGCATCAACGTCATTGAACTGCGCGTACCGCCGCTGCGCGAACGCCGTGGCGACCTGCCGCAGCTGGCCAGCACCATCTTGAACCGGCTGGCACAGCAACAAGGCCAGAAGCCACCACAATTGGCAGCTTCGGCACTGGAAGCACTCGACGCCTATTCCTTTCCTGGCAACGTCCGCGAACTTGAGAACATCCTTGAGCGCTCGCTGGCACTGGCCGACAGCGACCGCATCGACGCCAGCGACCTGCGCCTGCCGCAGCCGCAAACTGCGCCGCCACGCGTTCCCAGTAGCGACACCCCGGCACCTGTTGCTCCTCCCCAGGAAGCCGTTGTCGATATCGACCCTGCCAGCTCCGCCCTGCCCTCCTACATCGAACAGATGGAACGCACGGTGATCCAGAAGGCACTGGAAGAGAATCGCTGGAACAAGACAAAGACCGCCGCCCAGCTCGGCATCACCTTCCGTGCCCTGCGCTACAAGCTGAAAAAGCTGGGCATGGAGTAAGGCGGACAGCCAAAACCTGGCTAGAGCCGAGCCATGCTCGGCAAGGCACTACCGGGAAAGCCTCACTGTAGAGCCGAGATCCTATGTTCGCGGTCAAGCCTGCTGGAAGCAGGCTTGACCTACTCTCAGCATGGTCGGATCGAAATCCCGGCCGCTCTTGAAGACACCCC
>NZ_JBRREB010000100.1:0-5655 GCF_056759995.1 Stenotrophomonas sp. STEN030
GCCATGCTCGGCAATGGGCCTTACCGGGAATGCCCCTTGCCGAGCATGGCTCGGCACTACAGGTGGGGCTTTCCCGGTGAAGCCTCTGCCGAGCATGGCTCGGCACTACAGGTGGGGCTTTCCCGGTGAAGCCTCTGCCGAGCATGGCTCGGCACTACAGGTGAGGCTTTCCCGGTGGAGCCTCTGCCGAGCATGGCTCGGCACTACAGTGAAGCCTTCCAGCCTTGGGAAGGCAATCAGAGAAACAGATCCGGCATCAGCGGGCGCGACGGATCCACCGCATAACCCGACAGATCGGTGATGCCCGCTTCGGCCAGCACTTCGTCATCCAGCAGGAACTGTCCGCTGAAGCCGGCCGCGGTACGGGTCAGCACCGCGTGTGCGGCATCGGCCATGATTTCCGGCTTGCGACAGCCGCTCACATCCACGCCCGGAATCATGTTGATCGCGTCGGTGGCGATCACCGTGCGCGGCCACAGTGCATTGACTGCAACGCCCTTGCGGCCGAACTCAGCTGCCAGACCCAAGGTGACGAAGCTCATGCCCATCTTGGCCAGGGTGTAGCCGGTGTGCGGACCCCACCATTTCGGGTCGAGGCTGGGCGGCGGTGCCAGGGTGAGGATGTGCGGGTTCGGCGCCTGCAACAGGTGCGGCAAACAGGCCTGCGCGCACAGGAAGCTGCCGCGCGAATTGACCTGCTGCATCAGGTCGAAACGCTTCATCGGCGTATCCAGGGTGCCGCGCAGCCAGATCGCCGAGGCGTTGTTGACCAGGATGTCGATGCCGCCAAAGGTATCCACGGTTGCAGCCACGGCCGCATTGACCTGGTCCTCTTCGCGGATGTCGCACTTCAGCGCCAGACCCTGTCCGCCAGCGGCGTTGACGGCCTCGGCAGCGGTATGGATGGTGCCCGGCAGCTTGGGATTGGCGACCGCCGACTTGGCGGCGATGGCGACGTTGGCACCGTCGCGTGCGGCACGCAGGGCGATGGCCAGACCGATGCCACGGGAGGCGCCGGTGATGAAAAGGGTCTTGCCTCGCAAGCTGCTCATACGCACTCCGGAACCGGTAAGAAAGCAACGCGCATTATGCCGATACCAGCACCCACGCACAGTCCTGCGGTTTGCTGAAGGCTCGACACTCAGCGTTCATATGGCTTGCCGATACTGGTGAGATATCGCGCAAGGACTCCCGATGAAGACACTGCACCTGACTGCCCCGCTGCTGCTTGCCCTTGGGCTTGTGGCCTGCCAGAAGCCACACCCCGCTGCCGAAGTACCTGCGGCGGCCAAGGATGTCACCACGCAGACCACAGGGCTGAGCGAAGAAGCCGCCCGTATCGGTGCCAACGCAGTATGGACAGGCTCGATCGAGTCCTGTCGTACCGACACCGCAGCCGACAACTGCCTGCTGCAGGTGATGCGCAGCGGTGGTGCTTCGCCGGCGGCTTTGACAGCTGCCAGCACCTTGTCCGCGCAGGGCAAGCCCGGCTATGTCACCGCATGGCAGAACGTCGAAGGGGTCGGCGTGGCTACGCTGGAATTCCCATTCCGCGCCAATACCAACGAGGGCACCTGGCTGGTGGACGCCAATGGCCATGCTGTCGACGTGGATGAGGAGGTGCTCGATGACGCGGCACGCGGCTCGGATGCCTACAAAGCGTTCGCCAGCAAGCACCCCGACTCCGGCCCGTTCGCACCTGCGCTGGCTGCCGGCACTGAAGCGCTACCCGATGGCGGCGTGCGCCTGCGCTATACCACGCCACTGCGCAGCTGCCACGCCTGTGCCGACGATGGCCATGTAACGCTGGGTTACGACTTTGATGCGCAGCGTCGCTTTGTCGGCAAGCAGCTGCTGGAGTTACGCTAAGCCCACTCGACCACTTGGCCAGCAAGGCCACCAAGGAAGGAAACCATGCAGGAAAGTGGAGGCTACGTAGTCGGCTGGGGCACGCTGGCACTGATCAATGCCGGCCTGGCCCAATCCAAGGGACGCGGCGGTATGAACTGGTTCCTGCTTTCACTGTTGCTCGGCCCGCTGGCTACTTTTCTACTCGTTGTCTCCAATTCTCTCGACAACACACCCGCTCCCTGAGCTGATCAGTTCCGCAGATGATTCTCGTGATAGCGCTGCACCTCAAGCTGGAGGTAGCCGGCACAGGAGAATTTTCGGCCTTGTTGCGCGCGTCAGCGATACGCGCCTGATCACACCCGACTCGCCAGCCCCGGCTATCAGCCGGCTAGGTCACGGCAGCGCGCCGCCATGTTTCGCGCATAGCGCCCCAGCAGATGCGGCACGATGACCCGGTGCAAGGGCGCTACCGGCAACATGTACAGACGCCCGAACGGCCGGTGCAGGTGAACCACGGTGCTCACCTGCAGCTCGCAGCTGTCGTGGCCGGGGCCAAGCTCTACTGCCAGTTCCACCCGCAGATGACGGTCGCTGTCGCCCAGCACGATGCCATCGGCGGTCAGCGCCCGCACTGTGAATATCCCGAGCCTGTCGCCGACCGCCAGCCCTTCCGGAGCACGCGCTGGCACGCTGCGGATCGCGCCAAGGTGCTTCATCCCCAGCAGGCGCATGCCGGCATTTCGCAGCCGCATCAGGCCATCAAACCAGGCCGGCACCTGCCGGGCGATATCCAGATAGGCCTGTACGGCACTGTCCGGCCGGCGAACCAGATTGATCCGCGATGCATGTGCGAAATGACTGCCTGACAGCAGCGGGTGCAGCAACGCGCCCTCTGAAATCTCGACCTCACGCGCCCGCACGCCACTACTCAAGGCTTCGGCCCCTGCCCTTCGTTGTCTTCCCAATGCAGGATGCGTCGGGTCACGAAGCGGTACACCGGCTTGCCGGTGGCAAACCACAGCTCGCGGACCCACGAGTGCCGCTTGAGCAGGCGCAGCTCAACCGGGGTCAGCGCCTGCCGGCAGTACATGCGTTTGTGCTTGAGCAGGTGACGCAGGTCCTCGCGCGCCAACAACCGCATCCAGCGCGAGCGCGGGTTGCCACATACCGCCAGTTGGAAATCGATCAGCGCCGGGGAACCGTCCTCGCGCACCAGCCAGTTCGCTTCCTTGGCCAGGTCGTTGTGGGCAATGCCGTGCCGGTGCACGCGCTGCAGCAAACGCCGCGCCGCGCGGAAATAGGCCAGGTCGCCATGCGGCGGGCGTTGGTACATGGCTGCACCTTCCATATAGCTGCGGTCCAGCCAGTGCCCATCCCATGCCAGCAGCCGCGGCGTCGCCTCCATACCATCGAGCTTGGCCAGTGCGCGGGCTTCACGCCGTGCCAGCCACCAGGCCGGCAACCGCAGCCACAAGGGCGTCGCCCCGAGATCGCGGCGTACGAAGCGCCCTTGCGGGCTATCAATCAACAGGATTCGACCGAAGCTGTCAGCTTTCAGCGCAGTAACAGGTGCGGGGGAAGAGTCAGTCATGACGACATTCTAGTCGCCAGCGCGCCATTCACTGAGCGGCATCGCAGGTGAACAAGTGCCACTGCAATTGACTGAACCTATGCCCTTGCCATCGGTCTGACTCGGGCTTCCCTTTATAATCGGCCAATGAATTCTTCCTGGATCGACGCCACGCTTGCGTGGATCGCCGCCAATCCCGTCCTTGCTGGCCTGGCGATCTTCGCCATCGCCTTCTGCGATGCCGTGATCATCCTTGGTGCCATCGTGCCGGCTTTGCCGCTGATGATCGCGGTAGGTGTATTGATCGGCATGGGCGAGTTGTCCGGCCCTTATGCGGTGATATGTGCCACCTTGGGTGCCTTCGCTGGCGATGGTTTGAGCTATTGGGTGGGCCGCCGTTGGGGTGACCGCCTACGTGGCGTATGGCCGTTCAGCCGTTACCCACAGCTGCTGGACCGTGGCGAAGTCATGTTCCGCCGCAATGCTTTCAAGAGCATTCTGATCGCCCGCTACGTGGGTGCGATCCGGCCCTTCGTACCGGCAATTGCCGGCATGGCCAATATGCGCTTCATCAGCTACCTCAAGGCCAGCGGCCTTGCCTGCCTGTCCTGGGCCATCCTCTTCTTGCTGCCCGGCTGGGCGCTGGGCCAGGCCTATGACGCCGTAGCCGCAGTGGCCGGGCGCCTGTTCCTGGTGGTTGCCCTGTTGGGCACCCTACTGGGCCTGGTGTGGGCGATCGTGCTGTACAGCTACCGCTGGTCGGCAACACGCATGGACGGCTGGCTGGCCCGCCTGCTGGCCTGGTCGCACCGCCACCCGCGCTTCATCGGCCACTCGCTGAGTGACCTGTTCGACCCCAAACGCCGCGAATCGGTGCCCTTGGCCATGCTGGCGCTGATGCTGCTGGTGCTGGGCTGGGGCTGGTTCGCGCTGTTGATGGTGGTGGTTGGCCACGGCGAACCGCTGGCCCTGGACTTGGCCGTGCACCGCTTGATGCTGGCCCTGCGCAACCCGCTGGCCGACTACCCGATGGCTGCGCTGGCCTCGCTGGGCGACTGGCAGGTGCTGTTGCCGGCGATCGCCGCAGGCATGGGTTACCTGGCCTGGCGCCGACGCTGGATGGCGGTCTTCCATTGGCTGGCGGCGCTGGCCTTTGGTCTGGCCCTGACCAAACTGCTGGGTGCCACCGTCGATGTGGTGCGGCCGCCGGCCGCCAGCAGCGGTTTCGGCTTCCCGTCGGTGGCGGTGACCATGGCCACCATCACCTTCGGCTTCTTTGCGGTGCTGATCGGCCGCGAGCTGCCGGGACGCACCCGCGTCTGGCCGTACCTGTTGTCCGGCGCAGTGGTCACGGTGATTGGCTTTGCCCGCATCTATCTGGGTGCGCACTGGCTCAGCGACGTGATCGGCGGCATGTTGTTCGGCGTGTTCTGGCTGCTGGTGCTGGGCGTTGCCTATCGCCGCCGCTTCAACCGCTCGTTCTGGGTCAAGCCGGTGGCATGGCTGTTCTACGGCGTGTTCGTGATCGCCGGGCTTTGGTATGCACCGCGCAATGTGCCGGCCAAGCTGGCCAAGTTCGAACCCGCGGCAGCCAGCATCGTGCAGATGGACGCCTCACATTGGTGGCAGGACGGTTGGCACGAGCTGCCCGCCCGCCGCAATGATTTCGACGACGATCAGCGCTGGCCGCTGGATGTACAGGTCGCCGGGCCGTTGCCGGCATTGCAGGCACAGCTCGAACGCAATGGCTGGACCCGGCAGACCCAGGCTGGCTGGCAACAGGCGCTGATGATGCTGGACATGAAGGCCACGCCGCAGCAGGTGCCGGTACTGCCAGCAACGCTGGATACCAACGTCGAAGCGCTGTTGATGCTGCATCCTGGCGCGCGTCCGGATGAAATCCATGCACTGCGGCTGTGGCCTTCCACCGTCCAACTGCAACCTGGGCAAGCACCGGTATGGCTGGGCAGCGCGCAGACCCTGCGTTACCAGCGACACCTGAAGCTGTTCGGCATGTGGCGGCCGCTGCGCGGCGTTGACCCGGCACTGGACACCCTCAAGCAATCGCTGGATGGCCTGCAAACCCAGCAGCAGGTGCAGCCGGAGACGGGATTGCCGCTGTTGATGATCCGCGCCGAACCAACGCCGTAGGGCCGATGGGTTGTGCCCCCGCCAAACAAGTGAGCTGCCAAAAATGATCATCCACAAACACGACAGGATGACCTAGACCAAAC
>NZ_JBRREB010000101.1:0-5297 GCF_056759995.1 Stenotrophomonas sp. STEN030
GGAGCGGCTGCCCGGCTAACCCCGCTCCCACATCCTGCAGCTGGGTTACAGATCCTCCTCGATCGGCACGTCCAGCTCCGGGATCCACTCCAGCAATCGATCCAGGCGCCGCTGCGGGTCGTTTTCCTGCAACAACTGCAGGCGCTGGGTCTCATGCAACGGCAATAGTTCGGCCAGGCGCCAGCCCACCCACGCGGCCTGATCCAACTGCGCCGGACCGGCAGCTGCGTACTCGCCGCCGATCTGCTCGATGATGTTTTCCAGCAAGGTGCCGAGCAAGCTGTGCTCGGGCTGCAGCTCGTCGTCGCTGTCGCGCTCACACCACTCCACATCGGCCATCACCAGACCGTTGTCACGCACATGAGTCGCCGTTGCGTGGAAACGCCGCGCACCGCGCAGGCGCAGCACCAGCACGCCATCCGGGCCAACATCGAAATCCTCGACCACCGCTTCCACGCCCCATGCAGCGGGGATTGCCGGCGCACCGACTTCCTCGCCATCAAGGATCAGACAGACACCAAAGGTGCTGCCGTTACGCCCACATTCGCGCACCAGGTCCAGATAGCGCGGCTCAAATACGCGCAGGTTCAACATCGCACCGGGTAACAACACCGCGTGCAGGGGAAACAGGGCAAGACTGAGCAATTGCATGATCCAGGTAGTGACAGGTGTTCGGCAGACAAGCCGGATGGTACTCCACCACACCACGACGACAATTCATCGTGCGCCAGCGCAATCAATGCAGCGCCGGGTTGCATGCAACCCGGCCTGAAAACCGCTGGATCAAACGCCTTGCAGCTGCGCGAGGAAACGCCGCGGGGCGCCGTCGAAACCACCGTTGGACATGAACACCACGTGGTCGCCAGCGCGCGCGACATCGCCGAGCTTGGCCAGCAATGCGTCGGTATCGGTGACTGCCTGCGCATCGCCGCGCACCGCGTCGATCACTTTGGCCGCATCCCACGGTAGCTCCGGCCGCGCCAGGAATACCACCGCATCGGCGATATCCAGAGACGGCGCCAATGCGTCCGAGTGCGCCCCCAGGCGCATTGAGTTGCTGCGCGGCTCCATCGCCACCACGATGCGTGCATCACCAACCTTGGCGCGCAGACCTTCCAGCGTGGTGTGGATGGCGGTTGGGTGATGGGCAAAATCGTCGTAGATGGTGATGTCCTGCGCCTGTCCGATCACTTCCATGCGTCGCTTGACGCTGTGGAAGCCAGCCAAGGCCGGTGCCACGCCGGCGACGTCGACACCCACCGCATGTGCGGCGGCCAACGCAGCCAGACCGTTGAGCACGTTGTGCCGGCCCAGCAGCGACCATTCCACGGTTGCCACTTCGGCACCACGATGCAGTACCGCAAAGGCGCTGCCATCCTGGTTGATCAGGCGCGCGCTCCATTCCAGTGAAGGATCAAAACCAAAGCGCTCCACCGGCGTCCAGCAGCCCATCGCCAGCACTTCGGCCAGGTACTTGTCCTCGCCATTGACGATCAGGCGACCGCGACCGGGCACGGTGCGCACCAGATGATGGAACTGACGCTGGATCGCAGCCACATCCGGGAAGATGTCGGCGTGGTCGAATTCCAGGTTGTTGAGGATGGCGACAAGCGGACGGTAATGGACGAACTTGCTGCGTTTGTCGAAGAACGCGGTGTCGTATTCGTCCGCTTCCACAACAAACTCACGCCCCAGCCCCAACCGCGCCGACACCCCGAAATCCTCCGCAACGCCGCCAATGAGGAAACCCGGCTCGCGCCCGGCCGCCTGCAGCAGGAAGGACAGAATGGTGGTGGTAGTGGTCTTGCCATGGGTACCGGCTACCGCAAGCGTGTCGCGCCCCGGCAGCACCTGTTCGGACAACCACTGCGCGCCCGAGATATAGCGTCGGCCCGAATCCAACACCGCCTCCACCGCCGGGTTGCCGCGCGAGAGCGCGTTGCCAACCACTACCTCGTCGCAGTCAGGGCTGATATTGCCCGGCAGATAGCCCTGTGAAAGGCTGATCCCCAAGGTTTCCAGCTGGGTGGACATGGGCGGATATACCGCCTGATCGCTTCCTTCGACCTGATGACCGAGTTCGCGGGCCAGAGCGGCCACGCCGCCCATGAAAGTACCGGCAATGCCGAGGATATGGATCTTGCTCATCCCTAGATTGTCGCCGATGTGCCGGGTTAGGGGTATCCAGACCCAACCCGAGCTGTATCCCCAATCCCCTGTAGGGGATTCCCCGATACCGTCACGGGACATTCACAAAGAAAATACGTGACGCCAGCCTCAGTATCCCTCAGGTCCTACTCCCCAAGAGGCCATCCCCAGGGAGCTCATGCTGATGGGGCCGTGAGCACGCCCTTAGCTGGCTTTTTACAAACGAAACGCCCGGATCCAGCTCATGGATCCGGGCGTTTCTGTATGAGCGGCCGTCGGAGCAAGCCCGCAACTGGGCGCGACGGTCAGCCGCCGGCGCCCAGCATCCTCAGCGCTTGATCGCCGCCAGGATGCGGGTCAGCACTTCGTCCAGCGCACCAACGCCATCCACGCGGGCCAGGGTGCCCTTGGCGGCGTAGAAGTCGATCACCGGTGCGGTGGAATCGTTGTAGACCTGCAGACGCTGACGGACCGATTCCGGGTTGTCATCGGCACGGCCCTGCTCCTGCGCGCGGCCAGCAATGCGCTCGACCAGCAGTTCGGTCGGCACTTCCAGCTGCACGATGGCGTCCAGCGGCTGGTTCAGCTTGGCCAGCAGTTCGCCCAGCGCGTTGGCCTGGGCCACGTTGCGCGGGTAACCATCCAGAATGAAACCCTTGGCGGTATCGGCCTGCGACAGGCGCGATTCCAGCATGCCCAGCAGGATATCGTCGGACACCAGGTTGCCGGCATCCATCACCGCCTTGGCCTGCTTGCCCAGCTCGGTGCCGGCAGCCACTTCGGCGCGCAGCAGGTCACCGGTGGAAATGTGCGGAACCTGCAGATGTTCCTTCAGGCTCGTCGCCTGTGTGCCCTTGCCCGAACCGGGCGGTCCCAACAGAACCAATCGCATTCCTGACTCCCATATGTTTTGAGGAAACGGGACGGACAGCGGCGTTAGACTCATGGGCCGATTCACGCTGCACCGCAATATGTGCAGCTTACCGCATCCGGCCAATGTCCCGGAATGTCCCCCGCTCTGGAGAGTATTGCCCATGTCCAAAGGCACCTTGCTGTATGCCCAGTCCGGCGGCGTCACCGCCGTCATCAACGCCACCGCCTCGGCCGTCATTGCCGAAGCAAGAGCCAAGAAAATCAAGGTGTTGGCAGCACGCAACGGCATCCTCGGCGCGCTGCGCGAGGAGTTGATCGACACCTCGAAGGAGTCGGCCGCCAACATCGCCGCGCTGGCCCACACGCCGGGCGGCGCATTCGGCTCGTGCCGCTACAAGCTCAAGTCACTGGATGCGGACCGCGCCAAGTACGAGCGCCTGCTGGAGGTTTTCAAGGCGCATGACGTGCGCTGGTTCCTCTACAACGGCGGCAATGACTCGGCCGATACCGCGCTGAAGGTCTCGCAGCTGGCCAAGGAATCCGGCTACCCGCTGACCTGCGTGGGCGTGCCCAAGACCATCGACAATGACCTGGCGGTCACCGACACCTGTCCTGGCTTCGGCTCGGCGGCCAAGTACACCGCCATCTCGGTGCGCGAGGCGGCGCTCGATGTGGCGGCGATGGCGGAAACCTCGACCCGCGTCTTCATCTACGAGGCAATGGGACGTCATGCCGGTTGGCTGGCTGCAGCTGCAGGCCTGGCAGGTGAAAACCCCAACGACGCACCGCAGATCATTCTGTTGCCGGAGCGTGCCTACGACGAACCGGCGTTCCTGGCCAAGGTGAAGCAGGTGGTCGAGAAGGTCGGCTTCTGCGTGGTGGTCGCCAGCGAGGGCATCCATACCGCCGACGGCCAGTTCGTCGCCGATGCCGGCGGGATCAAGGATTCTTTCGGCCACACCCAGCTCGGCGGCGTGGCTTCGTACCTGGCCGGCAAGGTCAAGGCCGAACTCGGCTACAAGGTGCATTGGACCCTGCCCGACTATCTGCAGCGCTCGGCCCGCCATATCGCCTCCAAGACCGACTGGGAACAGGCGCAGGCGGTGGGCAAGGCAGCGGTGCAGTTCGCACTGAAAGGACACAATTCGGTGATGCCGGTGATCGTGCGCAGCTCGGATGTGCCGTACCGCTGGAAGATCGAGGCCGCACCGCTGTCCAAGGTCGCCAACCACGAAAAGAAGATGCCGGCCGGCTTCATCCGCAAGGATGGTTTCGGTATCACCGAGAAGGCCCGTCGCTACCTGCAGCCGCTGATCCGCGGCGAAGCGCCGCTGCCGTATGGCCGCGATGGCCTGCCCAAGTACGTGACCTTGAAGAACGTCGCCGTGGCGAAGAAGCTGGCCGATTGGGAAGGCTGATGTCGCGCCTTCGCCGGTGCTGCGTGCGGCCTCCGCGTCGCTTCACCGCAGGCTTGAAGGCGATGCACGGCATCGCCTTGTTGCTGTGCATGGCGGCCGCGCAAGCGGTCAGCGCGTACACACCGCAGGATGGCGACATCGTCTTCCATACCTCGACCTCAAGCCAAAGTGCAGCGGTGCAGGCCGCCACTGGCTCGCGTTACAGCCATATGGGCGTTGTTCTGCTGCGTGGCGGCCAAGCCTACGTAATGGAAGCGGTGCAGCCGGTGCGGTACACACCCTTGCAGGCCTGGCTGGATCGCGGTGCGCAACGCCGCTACGTGATCAAGCGTCCATCGAGGCCGCTGACATCGGCAAACAAGGCCCGGATGCACGCCGCTGCTACGCGCTATCTGGGACGCCCCTACGATCTGAGCTTCGAGTGGTCTGACCAGCGCATCTATTGCTCGGAGCTGGTGTGGAAGCTGTACCGCGACGCCGCTGGCATCGAGCTGGCACCACTTGCACGCCTGGACAGCTTCAATCTGCAGGCACCGGTGGTGCGCAGCAAACTGCGCGAACGTTACGGCAACCATGTCCCCTTGGCCGAGCCGGTGATTTCGCCAGCCGCCATCTTTGCCTCTCCCTTGCTGATGACGGTTGATCAGCGCTGACGGAAGCACGGCGTAGCGCCGAGCATGGCTCGGCAAACGCTCCTCCTGTAGTGCCGAGCCATGCTCGGCAGAGGCTTTCCCGGTAACGCCCAGTCGAGCATGGCTTGTATGTTCCTCCCGGCTCCTACGAGGTATGTAAGAGCTAGGGTGGAGGGACCGTCAACATGATATCTGCGGGTACCAGCCGACAGACGAGCCGAGCGAT
>NZ_JBRREB010000102.1:0-5000 GCF_056759995.1 Stenotrophomonas sp. STEN030
TTGCCAGTGTAAACGGTGAACGAATAACAGAAAGAAAAAAAGAGACCTTTAATATTGCTTTGTCTATGAAAAGCAAAGGTGAAGATCTACAAGACGAGACACTAACTAAAAGGGCTGAAAGGTCTTTAAAGTGCTCTTCTTTTCGTTATATCGCAACTGTTAACGGACAGGCTCAAACCTTATTTACTCACCGTTGCAAAGGTCGTCATTGTCAGGAATGCCAAAGAATTAAGGCTTATATCTGGCAGAAAAAAACAGAGTCTATTTTTCCAAAACTGGAAGAAAATTATTTAAATGCAAAATATCTATTTGCGACATTTACGATTAAAAACCCAAAAATAACAGATCTAAGGGTTGTTTTATCAGTAATGAATAAAGCAGCAAATAGGCTTTTTAAAATGAAAAAATATAAAGATTTTATTCTTGGCGGTATCCGTTCGACGGAGATCACCAGGGGAAAATCTGGGGCTGACGAATGCCACCCCCATTTTCATTTTTTGCTTATGGTAAAAGGAAACTATGGTAAAAAATACTATGTAAATCAAGAAGATTGGGGGAAAGATTGGGGGGATTGCCTGGCTTATGAGTGTGATAGGGTAGGGTATCCGTATAACCCTATCGACTATCCTCGTGGGTTCCCAATCGTGGACGTTGTAAGAGCTATGGATAAAGAAAAGAAAATCGAAATCACAAATAAGAATATTAAAAATTCTGGTGAAGCGATTATAAATTATGTTCTAAAATATTCCGTCAAAGGTAGTGATATTTTAGATCATAAAAAAGGAAAAAATGACGATTGGTTTTTTGAATTTGATAAGCAGATTAAAGGCTGTCGAATGATAACACCTGTTGGAGTTTTTAAAAAATATCTAAGTGAAATTAAAAAAGATCCGTTTGATTATGAAATCGAAAAAGCAAAAATAGAGGATAGATTGGGACAAGGCTATCAGGTTAATAAAGCCATATTTAAAAAAGGCGATTATAAACTTGAAAATAAAAAAGATAATGAGGGTTATTTATTAGAAGCATTGGAAGCAAAAGCCTATAATTACCAACAATTATATTTAACTATGTATAGTGATTATATTAAATTCTACAATGACACTAACAAGGAAATATCTAAATTAGAAGATAAGTTATTTACCGAATATGATAATATGATCGAGTCTAAAATAGGAAGATTATTATTAATTCAGGAAGACAGGAAAAAACGAATTAATAACACTATTGAAAGTTTAAAAAGGGTCGGTTATCTTAAAGAAGAAAAAGGGCTTTATTATGACGAATGGGGATCGCTTTGGGCAACATTTGAAATTGAAAAGACCAATATTGAAATAGTGGAAATTAACGATTTTGCTGATATGTTTGAGGTGTGGTAATGAAAAAGAAACAGAAGCCTAAAAAAAGAAATCGCAATAGAAAGAGTAAATTTTTTAAATTATTAATGGCTTCGGTTCGTGAAGCCGTTGAAATTTCGAAAGGAAACATTGAGCCAGCAAGGATCACAATTTTAAAAAAATAGTAGTATAGTATATTGTAGTATATAGCCCTATATATTCGGTCCTTTCTTTTTTCTTTGCTTAAAGTCATTAGGTGAAATATTATTTTTCTCAGCTAATCTATTAGCCTCGTCCTCTAATTTTTTCTTTTGTCTTTCGGCTTCGTCCTTTTCTTTATTGCTGGCTAACTGTTGTTTAATTAACTCATTATTTTTCTTTTGATATTGCTTATCTTCTTTTTTATTATAAATATTTCCAAATTCATCCATTTTGTGGGTTTCTCTAAATATTCTCTCCTCTTCCTTATTTATTCTTTCCCTTTCCTTGTTTTCTTTTTTTATTTTTCTCTTCTCTACGGAATGCTTTATTTTATCAGGAACTGATTTTATTGTTTCGTTTAATTTATCTAATTTGTCATTTAGGATATTATTTAATTTTGAGTCGGTGATTTTATTATTTAAATTTCTAATTGCCTCGGAAATTGATTTATATATTTTTGACGGTCTAAATTTTTTATCTAATTCTTTTTGTATTTCTCTTAATTCTCTGGTGTTTTTAATTCTAAAATTTTTAGCCTTTTTTAATATTTGTTTTTTTGCCTCCTGTTCCTGTTTTCTTATTTCCTGAAATTTGGGATCGCCCCAGTCCTTCTTGCTGATAGTTTTCATTGCTGGTCTATTTAATTCGATAGCCTTAGAAGCAAGTTTTATTTTTTCCTCCAGGTCGGTTGTTTTGTCCATTTCCTCCAGTGCTTCTTTCATTTGTTCTTTTAATGTTAAATGGCTAATGGTTATATCATGCCCAGCCTTTAATAAATGTTCGTTAGCCACTTTTGCCCATAATTCCCTCCACTCCATAATATGATCCATTTTATCCCATTCTCTAACTTTTCCACCAAATCCCTCCGGTGTTAATTCTCTGGTAGTTGTTTTTATATGGCTATGTGGTTGGGTGTCGATATCGTGTATAGCCAGATCTACAATCATTCCCTTTGATACGAAAGCCTGTTGTGCAAAGTCTAAAATCAAGGCTTTGTTCTGTTCTGGGGTTAGTTCTACCAATAGGGAGATTTTGAAGTCTTTGGCAAGCCTGGCATCCTTCCTCTTCTCAATGGCCTCTACGGTACCCCATAGTGCCACAGGTGAAGCTGTGAGACTCTCAGGGGCATTCTCCGGGGCTAAAATGCCAGAGTAGTATAAACCCCCTTTTTTGGTGTAGTCGTAGGTTGTGCCGGTTCGTTCGTCTGTGTATCTGGCTCTGTTCTGGTATGCAGAAGCAGCAACAGAAGAAGCCGATTTTTTGCCTGAGCTTCTGCTCACACTGGAAACATCAAAATAATATATAGCCATATTGTAAAACCTCCACTTTTCTAATTTTTTTGGGGTTGGTTTTTGCTTTTCTTTTTTCCCGTTTACGGGAAAAAACCCTGTCGTTGCGTTAGCAATGCGGAGAAGGGCTTCAAGTAATTTTTATTTTTTCGTAAACTCAAAATAAAAAACTTTCAGAACGGCAAAAATGCTTTTCCTTATTTTAGATATAACATAAATTTGACTAAAGTAAATTACGGAGGTATATGCTTAATAATTACAAAAATATATATGGAGGTTTTTATGTCGCATGATTTTTATATCGAAAGAAAAAAAGATAAAAAGAAGGCTGTTTTTAATGGATATGCTGAGGGAGTATTTTATAAGCATTTTCATTGTGAAAAATATAATGCTATTTGGTCTGGTAGTAATGACGGACAAGATGTATCTAAAAAAGGTACTGAAAATGCACTTCGTAAAATATTAGAGTCGGAAGAAATTAAGAATTACCCAGATCCTGACCGTATTAATGAAATTAGAGAATTTTATGAAAATGTAGTCTTGAAATCTAATGATCAAGATAAATTCTATGTACATTTTTTATAGGGGTAGATTATGATTTTTATAGGTTTTCTTTTAGGTCTTGGGTTTGTCCTTATAATGGGTTTATTGTATGAATTTTTTAATAATTATCAAAAACTTAAAGGAAAAACGGACGGCTTAGAAGCTCTTGTTTTAAGGTTGGAATATAAATTAGATTATGTAATTAATGAATGTAATAAGAGGGGTTTTGATTTAGAGGAGGAAATATATTATGACGACGACGACTGAAAAAAAATATATTAAAAGAACTCCTGAGCAAAGAAAGGCATATTTAGAAGCCCAGCTTAATAGTGTAAATGCAAAACTAAATAAGCAGAAAAGAAAAGAGGCTAATGCTAAGAGAAGAGAAACGGATCATTTAAAATATACTTTTGCAGGTGATATTCTAAAAGTTATAGGGTGCGACGTTCGGGAAGTTGACTTGTCTTTGATCCTCGGTGCCGTTTTTTATGCTACAAGTGAAAATGCAAACCCTAAAAATGTTGAACTATATAGAAAAACAGGACTGGAAATTTTAAAAGAAAATAAAAAATAAGTTTGACAATAATATAATTAGAATATATTAATATATAAGTCGGTATGTTTATTTAATTCCTTGACAAATTTAATATATATAACGGCAAATTGCCCCATTTATGGGGATATTGGAGAGGCTAACTTAGGTTAGCCTTTCGTCCTTTCTGATACCGTTCACCAGTGCCGAACCGTCAAGCAGAATGTCGGGGGGTCCCCTCTGGGGTTCCGTCATTGTGCTTGTACGGCTCCCTGGTCAATACAACACTTGGCAAAGGTGGAAGGTGAACAAAGTGAGCCTTCTACCTGATAAGCCGCCCTTAAATGGTTTTAAGTTGTATTAAATGACATTTGATAATACAACTTGCCCCGGTAGGGGTTGCCTTTGGTTTTAGGGGTTTGGCTTGAGGTTGCCGAAGGCGACCCCTCCCCTTGTTTAGTAAGAAACAAATGGAGGCAAAACTTAGCCTCTAAAATTCCCCTGTAAGCCCCGCCATTACTGGCTTTAACCCACTTTTTTTGGTGTTTTTTAAGGGGGTAAATAGCACTTTTTGCTAAAGAATTTTAGAATAAAAAATAATCAATTCCCCGGAAATGGGACACCACTGCAGAAACCTCCCGAAAACACCCCCAAAAATGGGACGGAACCTTTAGATCACTATCCGACAAACGGCAGATTTGGGACAGAACATTTTAAAGACCGTTTTTTTGGTGTGAAAAATGGGACGGTTCCAACCGTAACGGCATAAAAACACGGAAAAAATGGGACGGTATCGACTTTTAGCCGGTGGGAGAAAATTAGAGGGGTATCGTGTAAGTGCTTGACTGGTTTGACAAAAACAAAAAACCCCGTAAAGTAAGAATTGCTTAGGTTCAATACAATACGGGGTTCTTCATAATATGTTTACAGGGATAAGTGTATTTAATAAAAATAGGTCTGTCAATAGACCTGATAATCTAAAAGAGTTTGCCAGTGTAAACGGTGAACGAATAACAGAAAGAAAAAAAGAGACCTTTAATATTGCTTTGTCTATGAAAAGCAAAGGTGAAGATCTACAAGACGAGACACTAACTAAAA
>NZ_JBRREB010000103.1:0-4961 GCF_056759995.1 Stenotrophomonas sp. STEN030
GTTTTTTTTTCTCCTCCGTCGCCTCCCGGCGCCGCCCCCCCCCCCCATATTTGTTTTTTTGCTTGCCCGGCCCCCCCCCCGCTTTCCGGGGCCCCCCCACTACATTGGCATTGCAGGTGAAGCCTCTGCCGAGCATGGCTCGGCACTACATTCTGACCTCAGCCGTTTTCCTGTAGCGCCAGCTGCATGTCACGCTGGCGTCGCTTGTCGGCGCGGGCTGAAATCCACCAACCCAAGACCGCGACCGTCGATACCGCCAGCACCATCAGCGTGGCCAGGGCGTTGATCTTCGGGCTCACGCCCATGCGCACCGAGGCGAAGATCTTCATCGGCAAGGTGGTCGAGCTGGGGCCGGCGACGAAGCTGGCAATCACCACGTCATCCAGCGACAAGGTGAACGCCAACAGCCAGCCAGACAGCAGTGCCGGGGCGATGATCGGCAAGGTGATCAGGAAGAACACCTTGAGCCGGTTCGCGCCCAGGTCCATCGCTGCTTCTTCCAACGAACGGTCCAGCTCCTGCAGGCGCGAGGACACCACCACCGTCACGAAGGAAATGGTGAAGGTGACATGCGCGATCCAGATCGCCACCACGCCTTTGGACGGCAGGCCAAACAGGCCACCCATCGACACCAGCATCAGCAGGATAGACAGGCCGATGATCACTTCGGGCATCACCAGCGGCGCCGTCACCAAGGCACCGAAGATGGTCTTGCTGGGGAAGCGCTTGAAGCGCGTCATCGCCATCGCCGCCATGGTGCCGATCACCATTGATGCACTGGCTGTCCAGAACGCGATCTTGATGCTGATCCAGGCCGCCTGCAGCAGCTGACGGTCGCGGAACAGCTCACCGTACCACTGCGTGGAGAAGCCCGCCCATACCGTCGCCAGACGCGAAGAATTGAACGAGTACACCATCAGCAACAGGATCGGCAGGTACAGGAAGGCAAAGCCGAGCAGCAGGATGCTCCAACCCAACCAGGAACTACGTCGGGTCATGCTCATGCCAGCTTCCCTTCCAGCTCACGCTGCTGCGAACGGTTGAAGATGATGATGGGGATCAGCAGCAACAGCAGCATCACGATCGCTACCGCCGAGGCCAGCGGCCAGTCGCGGTTGTTGAAGAACTCGCCCCACAGCACGCGGCCGATCATCAAGGTATCCGGGCCACCGAGCATTTCCGGAATGACGAACTCACCCACCGCCGGAATCATCACCAGCATGCAGCCAGCAATGATGCCGCTGCGCGACAGCGGCAAGGTAATCCGCAGGAAGGCCTGCCAGGGCTTGGCGCCGAGGTCGTAGGCAGCTTCCAACAAGCGATTGTCGAGCTTGACCAGGTTGGCGTAAAGCGGCAGCACCATGAACGGCAGATAGCAGTAGACGATGCCGACGTAGGCCGCAAACGGGGTGTAGAGCATGCGTATCGGCTCGTCAATCACACCCATGTTCATCAAGGTTCGATTGATCAGGCCATTGCTGTCGAGGATGCCGATCCAGGCATAGACGCGGATCAGAAACGAGGTCCACGACGGCAGCACCACCAGCATCATCGCGATGTTGCGCGCCGATGGCGACATGCGTGAGATCACGTAGGCCATCGGGTAGCCGATCAACAAGGTCAGCAGCGTGGAGATCACCGCGATCTTGATCGAGCTCAGGTAGGCCACCACGTACTGGCTGTCGGTGAACAGCGCTGTGTAGTTGCCGAGGTTGAGATTGACCGTGAACGCGCTGTCCACGTATTCCACGATGGAGGTATACGGCGGCATCGCCACCGCCATCTTGGCGAAGGAAATCTTCAGCACGATCAGGAACGGGATCGCGAAGAACAACAGCAGCCACAGGTAGGGCACGCCGATCACACCCGCGCGCGCACCCGGCAGCCAACGCCGCCAACCGCTGGTGAGTGGAGTGGTCGCGCTCATGAGGTCAGCACCACGCCGTCGTTGTCGTCCCAGGACACCCAGACTTCATCGTTCCAGGTGATGCCGTCACTGTCCCAGCGCTTCATGTTGGCGAAGTTGGACAGGATCTTGGCACCGCTGGGCAGGCGCACGTGGTAAACCGAGTGGCTGCCGAAGTAGGCAATGTCCTCGACCACGCCAAACGCCTTGTTGGTGTCACCCTCGGGCTCTTCCTTGGCGATATGCACCTTCTCAGGGCGCAGCGCAAAAGCCACCGGCTGGCCTTCGTAACCGGTGATGCCGTGGCCAACGTAGATCGGCGCCGGGAAGTCGGCGGTGCGCACGGTGACGTATTCGGGCAGATCCTCGTCGATCACGCCTTCGAAGGAATTCACCGAGCCGATGAAGCCAGCGACGAAACGATTGGCCGGCTGCTCGTAGATGTCGTCGGGCTTGCCGATCTGCTGAATCCAACCCTGGTCCATCACCGCGATGCGGGTGGCCATGGTCATGGCTTCTTCCTGATCGTGGGTGACCATCACGCAGGTCACGCCGAGCTGCTCGATGATGTTGACCAGCTCCAGCTGCATCTTTGAGCGCAGCTTCTTGTCCAGCGCGCCCATCGGCTCGTCCAGCAACAACAGCTTGGGGCTCTTTGCCAGCGAGCGGGCCAAGGCCACACGCTGCTGCTGACCGCCGGAAAGCTGGTGCGGCTTGCGCTTGCCCAGTTTCTCCAACTGCACCAGCTCCAGCATCTCGCCAACGCGGCGGGTAATGGCGTCTTTGGCCATGCCGTCCTGCTTCAGGCCAAAAGCGATGTTCTGCTCCACCGTCATATGCGGGAACAGCGCATAGGACTGGAACATCATGTTGATCGGCCGCTCGTAGGGCGGCAGCGCGGTAATCGGCTGGCCGTCGAGCAGGATCGTGCCCTTGGTCGGGGTTTCAAAGCCGGCCAGGCAGCGCAGCAGAGTGGACTTGCCGCTGCCCGAACCGCCCAGCAGGGCAAAGATCTCGCCCTTGCGCACGTCCAGGTTGACGTCATCGACGGCGACGAAGCCATCGAATTCCTTGCGCAGATCGCGGATGGACAAATAGCCGGGCTCGCCGTTCAAAGCGATGGCCTCTGGCTTGGCGTCAACGGGCATGTAGGGCTCCGGAAGCAGGCAGATGAACAAACGCGCGTAGTGTAGCCCCCCGTTTTTGCTGGCGACACCGCCAGCTGTGGCGGTTGGGGCTCACTTGAAGCTCTGCGCCTTGTGCGAGCGGCGTCAGCCGCGAAGCTGGCAATGCCCGAAGGGCCACGGAGCTTACCCCTCCCCAACTCTCCCCTTGGCTGCGCCAAAGGGAGGGAGCCAAGCCTTGCGGCCCGCAAACCCCCATGTAGTGCCGAGCCATGCTCGGCAAGGCCTTTGTAGGAGCGGCGTAAGCCGCGAAGCCGATAATGCGTGAAGGACCACGAAGCTACCCCTCCCCAGCCCTCCCCCTTGGCTGCGCCAAAGGGAGGGAGACATGCCCTGCCTTGCCTTCTCCACTGGCAACCGGCAGCGCGCGAGCGCCACAAACAACAACGCCTCCCTACGAGAGGGAGGCGTTGCAAAGATCAGACGCCAAACCTGTCTGAAATCAACGACCGGTCTTAACCTCGGTCCACAAACGGGTGTACAGCTTGTCCGTCTCCGGGGTGTTGATCGCATAGGTGAACATCTTGGCCGCAACATCTTCGGCCGGGTAGATGGTCTTGTCGTCGCGGATGGCCGGATCAACCAGCGAGGTCGCCGACTTCACCGGGTTGGCGTAGTGGGTCACGTTGGTGTTCTTGGCCGCTACCTCCGGCTCCAGCAGGTAGTTGATGAAGGCATAGGCATTGCCCGGGTGCTTGGCATCCTTGGGGATGGCCAGCATGTCGAACCACTGCGGGGCGCCTTCCTTCGGGATGGAATACGCCACTTCCACGCCGTTCTTGGCCTCTTCGGCACGGTCACGGGCCTGGATGATGTCGCCCGACCAGCCCACCACCAGGCAGGTGCTGCCATTGGCCAGCGAACCCACATACTGGGAGGAGTGGAAGTTCTGCACGTACGGGCGGATCGACTTGAGCAGGTCAGCCGCCTTCTGCAGCACGGCCGGGTCTGCACTGTGCGGGTCTTCGCCCAGGTAATGCAGGGCCACCGGGATCATGTCGGCCGGGGTATCCAGCAGGGTCACGCCGCAGTCCTTCATCTTGGCGATGTTTTCCGGCTTGAACACCAGGTCCCAGCTGTTGGCGATGTCGGCGCTGCCGCCAAAACGCTCTTTCAGCTTGGCCACGTTGTAGCCGATGCCGGTGCTGCCCATCATGTACGGCACGCCGTACTGGTTACCCGGGTCCTGACCGGCGATGCGCTGCATCACCGCCGGGTCGAGGTTGGCCAGGTTCGGGATCTTGCTCTTGTCCAGCGGCAGGAACACGCCGGCCTGGATCTGGCGGCCGAAGAAGTTCAGCGTCGGCACCACGATGTCGTAGCCGCTGTCGCCGGTCAGCAACTTGGTCTCGACCATCTCGTCGCTGTCGAACACGTCGTAGGTGACCTTGATGCCGGTCGACTTCTCGAAGTTCGGGATGGTGTCTTCGGCGATGTAGTCCGAATAGTTATAGACATTGAGGACCTTGGCCTCGCCGCCTTCAGCGGGCTTGGCGCCGGGTTCCTTGCCGCCGCAGGCAGCAAGCAGGGAAATGGCGACACCAACGGTCAGAATGCGCAGATTCATGGGTTCTCCAGTGTGATCCGGGAGCGGTATGGGGGACCGGCCAAGCCGGGAGGTGGGGATATTGTCCCATCTGCGGCGGCTTCGTGTGTAGAAGATGGGTGTAAGGCTTGTGGGAGCGGCGTGAGCCGCGAAGCTGACATCGGCTCAGCGCCAGAAATGCCCGCGACCTGACAGCCTGCGAGCTTCGCGGCTTACGCCGCTTGTGTCTGCCAGGCGAGTAGATTGCAGTTGAGAGCGGAGTGCGGTAGCCCGTTACGACGCGGTGCGTGCAAGCACGTGTAGGAGTTGGGGCGCCGCACTCCAT
>NZ_JBRREB010000104.1:0-4525 GCF_056759995.1 Stenotrophomonas sp. STEN030
CGCACGCCCGCTCGGCCGGTCTCGGGTCGGGCTCCCGGCGGCCGGCGCGGCCGGCCGGCCTCGCCCCCCGCCCCCCCCCCCCCCCCCCCCCCCCCCCCCACTACAGGTGGGGCGAGCGCCGCGAAGCCGGCATCGCCGGCCCAATCAATACACAACAAAAACCCCGCTTGCGCGGGGTTTTTGCCTGCAGCCAACTCCAACCGGAATCAGCGCTTCATCGAGCCGAAGAACTCGTCGTTGGACTTGGTGTTCTTCATCTTGTCGAGCAGGAACTCCATCGCGGCGATTTCGTCCATCGGGTGCAGCAGCTTGCGCAGGATCCAGATCTTCTGCAGCAGCTCCGGTTCGATCAACAGGTCTTCGCGGCGGGTGCCGGAACGGTTGATGTCGATGGCCGGGTACACGCGCTTCTCGGTGATACGACGGTTCAAATGCACTTCGCTGTTGCCGGTGCCCTTGAATTCTTCGTAGATCACTTCGTCCATCTTCGAGCCGGTTTCAACCAGCGCGGTAGCGATGATGGTCAGCGAGCCGCCTTCTTCAACGTTACGTGCAGCACCGAAGAAACGCTTCGGGCGGTGCAGGGCGTTGGCGTCCACACCACCGGTCAGGACCTTGCCGGAGCTGGGCACGACGTTGTTGTAGGCGCGGGCCAGGCGGGTGATCGAGTCGAGCAGGATCACCACGTCCTTCTTGTGTTCGACCAGGCGCTTGGCCCGCTCGATCACCATTTCGGCAACCTGCACGTGGCGCGCGGCCGGCTCATCGAAGGTCGAGGAGACCACTTCGCCGCGCACGGTGCGCTGCATTTCGGTCACTTCTTCCGGACGCTCATCCACCAGCAGCACGATCATGTGCACTTCCGGGTGGTTGGTGGTGATGGCAGTAGCGATCTGCTGCATCATCATCGTCTTACCGGCCTTCGGCGGCGAGACGATCAGGGCGCGCTGGCCCTTGCCCTGCGGTGCCATCAGGTCGAGGATGCGACCGGTGATGTCTTCCGAGGAGCCGTTGCCGCGCTCAAGCGTGAAGCGCTTGCGCGGGAACAGCGGGGTCAGGTTTTCGAACAGCACCTTGTTCTTCGATGCTTCGATCGGCTCACCGTTGATGGTGTCCACGATCGACAGGGCGAAGTAACGCTCGCCGTCCTTCGGGAAGCGGATGCGGCCAGAAAGATGGTCGCCGGTGCGCAGGTTGAAGCGGCGGATCTGGCTCGGCGAGATATAGGTATCGTCCGGGCCGGCCAGGTAGCTGGCTTCAAAGGCGCGCAGGAAGCCGAAGCCGTCCGGCAGGATTTCCAGCACACCGTCGGCGGCGACGCCGTCGCCATGGCGGGTCAGCACCTTGAGCAGGGCGAAGATCACGTCCTGCTTGCGGGCACGTGCCACGCCTTCGGAAATCTGCAGCTGCTCGGCGATTTCCAGCAGCTTCTGCGCCGGCATCCGCTTCAGATCGCTGAGCGAATAGACCGGGAAGCCTTCCGGCACGCTCGGCATCGAGCGCGGAACGAAATTGTCGTTACCGCCTTCGTTGCCCATGCCGTTGTCGTCACGCGGACGGTTGCGGTCACGGTCGCGACGGTTGCGGAACCGGTCGCGGCGGTTGCCCTGACCTTGGCCCTGGCCCTGCTGATTGTTCTGGCCGTAACGCTGCTGGTTGTTGCCTTCACCGCCGTCCTGGCCACCCTGCGGGGCGTTGTCGCCAGAGGCTGCGGCCGGGGCCTGGCCTTCATTGCTGGACGCCGGCGCGGCGGGCGCGGGAGGCGGAGCAACGGGGGCAGGTGCAGGTGCGGCGGCTACCGGCGCCGGGGCGGCCGGAGCAGCTGGCAACGGCAGGGCCGGCTGGGCGGGGGCAGAGGCACCGCTGTCGGCGCTTTCAACTGCTTTGGCAACACGCGGCTTGCGCACGCGCTTCTCGACAGGAGCGTCGGTGCTCCCGGTTTCGGAAGGAGTGTTCTCGGACAAGTGCTTGATTCCTCTCGCTTAGACGTGCGAGCGCCCTGCGGGGCTGCGAACTGGTTGGGATGGTCCGGACGAGAACCCGTCCAGAGGGTGCGGCACGCGAATGCTGCCGGATGTAGCGACACTAACACCGCCAAGCGCGGCGGTGCAAGCGCCTGCAAAACCCTGTTGGGCCGCGGTATGGCGGCCAAATAGACCAGGCGGGCCGCGCTGTGGCGGCCCAATGGCCGGCGGCAGGACGCCGCCGGGCCTTGCTTGATCAGACCAGCGCCTTGTCGATCATCTGGCTCAGCTGGCCCTTGCCGACTGCGCCGATCTGGGTGGCCTGGATCTGGCCATCCTTGAACAGCAGCAGCATCGGGATCGAGCGCACGTGGTACTTGATCGCGGTGGCGCGATTCTCGTCCACATTGACCTTGGCGATCTTCAGCTTGCCGTCATAGGCATCAGCCAATTCGTCCAGGACCGGGGAGATCATCTTGCACGGGCCGCACCATTCAGCCCAGAAATCCACCAGGACCGGTTCGCTCGATTGCAGGACGGCGCTGTCGAAGTCGGCGTCGCCGACGTGTAAAACCTTATCGCTCACTTGGAGTCTCCTGGTGCAATGCGACTGCCCATGCCGGGTTGGCGGTCGCATTGCGGTAAACTGGGGCATTGCGCGGACAGTGGGCAGGGCCCAGGTGTCGCGCGACCCGGCGCAGGGGCCGCAGTGTGCGACGGTGCCCGAATCGATGCAAGCTGCCCGGCCACACTGACCGGCTGGCACTACAAAGACGAAAACAATGAGCGACAAACCGCTAACCGACGTAACGTTTTCCTCCTTCGACCTGCAGCCTTCGCTGCTGGCAGGCCTAGAAGGCGCGGGTTTTACCCGCTGTACCCCCATTCAGGCGCTGACCCTGCCGGTGGCTTTGCCGGGCGGCGACGTCGCCGGCCAGGCCCAGACCGGCACCGGCAAGACGCTGGCCTTCCTGGTCGCCGTCGCCAACCGCCTGCTGACCCGTCCGGCGCTGGCTGACCGCAAGCCGGAAGATCCGCGCGCGCTGATCCTGGCGCCGACCCGCGAGCTGGCCATCCAGATCCACAAGGACGCGATGAAGTTCGCCGCCGACACCGGCCTGCGCTTCGCGCTGGTCTACGGTGGTGTGGATTACGACAAGCAGCGCGAGCTGCTGCAGCAGGGCGTGGACGTGATCATCGCCACCCCCGGCCGCCTGATCGACTACGTCAAGCAGCACAAGGTGGTTTCGCTGCACGCCTGCGAAATCTGCGTGCTGGACGAAGCCGACCGCATGTTCGACCTGGGCTTCATCAAGGACATCCGCTTCCTGCTGCGGCGCATGCCGGAGCGCACCACGCGCCAGACCCTGCTGTTCAGTGCCACCCTCAGCCACCGCGTGCTGGAGCTGGCCTACGAGCACATGAACGAGCCGCAGAAGCTGGTGGTGGAGACCGAAAGCATCACCGCCGACCGCGTCCGCCAGCGCATCTACTTCCCGGCTGACGAAGAAAAGCTGCCGTTGCTGATCGGCCTGCTGTCGCGCAGCGAAGGCGCGCGCACCATGGTGTTCGTCAATACCAAGGTATTCGTCGAGCGTGTTGCGCGCGCGTTGGAACGTGCCGGTTACCGCGTTGGCGTGCTGTCCGGCGACGTGCCGCAGAAGAAGCGTGAGAGCCTGCTCAACCGCTTCCAGAAGGGCCAGCTGGAAATCCTGGTGGCCACCGATGTGGCCGCACGCGGCCTGCATATCGACGGTATCAAGTACGTCTACAACTACGACCTGCCGTTCGACGCCGAAGACTACGTGCACCGTATCGGCCGTACCGCGCGCCTGGGCGAAGAAGGCGATGCGATCAGCTTCGCCTGCGAGCGCTACGCGATGAGCCTGCCGGACATCGAGGCCTACATCGAGCAGAAGATCCCGGTCGAAGCGGTCACCACCGAGCTGATGACTGCGCTGCCGCGTCCCGAACGTGCGCCGCTGCCGGAAGGCGAAGAAGGTGAAAGCGTTGGCGCCATCTTCCGCGAAGCCCGCGAGCAGAAGGCCGCTGACGAAGCCCGTCGTGGTGGTGGTCGCAGCGGTGGCAAGCCCGGTGAACGCCGTGGCGAGCGCAGCGCCGACGGCAAGCCGCGTCCGCCGCGCAAGCCGCGCGTCGAAGGCACCCCGGCCAATGCCGAAGCCGCGCCCAAGCCGCCGCGTCCGGCCGCCGAAGGCGCGCCGAACGCCGCCAACAGCCCGGCAGTGGAAGGTGAGCGCGCACCGCGCAAGCGTCGCCGTCGTCGTCACGGTCGCCCGGTCGAGGGTGCCGAGGGTGCAGCACCGGCAGTGGCCAGCAACAACGGTCCGGTGCAGGTACAGGCCAAGCCGATGCGTGCTGGTAACGACAGCGATTCGTTCCTGACCCGCCTGGGCCGCAAGATCCGCCGGATGCTGTCCGGCAGCTGATCGCCGCGAGCCTGTAGTGCCGAGCCATGCTCGGCAGGGCCTTTACCAGCAATGCCGCAAATGTAGTGCCGAGCCCTGCTCGGCAGAGGCTCTACCGATAGAGCCCCTTTCCGC
>NZ_JBRREB010000105.1:0-4265 GCF_056759995.1 Stenotrophomonas sp. STEN030
GGCGGGGCTGGGGCGGTGGCGGCTCTGCTTGTGGGGGCGGCCCGGCGCGACCGGTGTGGGGGGAGGCGGCGAACCGCGCGCGGGCTGCCTCGCCCGTTCCACGAGGGCCCGCGGACCTCCGTTTCAGTCAAAGACCCGCGCGGCTCATGCCGGCTCACTCGGCGCTGGCACCGGCTCTCCGTCCCACCATGCGTGGCCAGCCTTCTTGCGCAGCCTGGCCAGACGCGCCTCGTGCGCTTCCTGCTCCGACGCGGTCGCCAGCACGCGCGGCCGCGGCAACAGCGCCGACACATCGAACGCCTGCACGACACCAGCGGCATTGGCCGATTCGGCTTCAGGCTGACCAAAACCAATCTCTTCCTGGCCCGAGGTCAGCGCGATATAGACATCAGCCAGGATCTGCGCATCGAGCAGGCCGCCATGCAGCGTGCGGTGGGCGTTGTCCACGCCCAGACGCCGGCACAGCGCATCCAGCGAGTTGCGCTGGCCTGGATAGCGCTCGCGCGCCATCGCCAGGGTATCGGTCACCGTCACCCGGTTGGCCAGGCGGCCCTTGCCGGCCAGGCTCATCTCGTTTTCGAGGAAGCCCATGTCGAACGAGGCGTTGTGGATGATCAGCTCGGCGCCATCCACATAGGCCAGGAACTCATCCACCACTTCTTCGAAGCGCGGCTTGTCGGCGAGGAAGTCCAGGCTCAGGCCGGTGACTTCCGCGGCGCCGGATTCAAAGTCGCAATCCGGCTTCAGGTAACGGTGGAAATTATTGCCGCTGGGGCGCCGCTCAAGCAGCTCCACACAGCCGATTTCAACCACGCGGTTGCCTTTCTTCCATTCCAGGCCGGTGGTTTCGGTATCAAGGACGATCTGGCGCATCAGCTACCTCAGTTGCTCGCGGCGCCAGCGCGCACGCGGATTGCAGCATCGCGGGCCAACTGGTCCACGCGTTCGTTGTCCGGGTCACCGGAATGGCCCTTCACCCAGCGCCAGTCGATCTGATGGCGTTGCGTGGCTTCATGCAGGCGCTCCCACAGGTCGCGGTTCTTGACCTGGTCGCCGCCGGCGGTCTTCCAGTTACGCCGCACCCAGCTCGGCATCCACTCGGTGATGCCCTGGCGCACGTACTGCGAATCGGTGAACAAGGTGATGTTGCAGGGTTCGCTGAGCGTTTCCAGGCCCATGATCGCGGCCATCAACTCCATCCGGTTGTTGGTGGTGTGGGCTTCGCCACCGGCCAGCTCGCGCTCATGGCCCTTGTAGCGCAACAACGCGCCCCATCCACCGGGGCCGGGATTGCCGAGGCAGGCGCCGTCGGTATGTACTTCAATTGACTTCATAGTGTTCCGTTGAATTCAGGTCGCCACCGGGCCGCGCCAACTGACGCGACTGGCCTTGATCGGGCCAATGAAGGCCGCGGTGCGTTTTTCAGCTTCCAGCACGCACAAGGCGCGCAGGGCCGGCAATGCCGTGCCCGGGGTGTTGCCTGACTGCGTCCACAGCGGGCCATAGTGCCGCAGCGAGCGATATCGTATGCCCTGACGCTGCAATAGTGTCCTGCAACGCACCGCCGATGGCGGTCGCGCGCCCTGCCATTGCCAGTGCGCGCGGTAGGGACTGTAGTGGTTGAGCAGGGTCACCCAGATCCGCCCGCCAGGCATCAGCACCCGCGCGCATTCGGACAACAAGGGCTCCAGTTCCTCGGCTGCAGGATGCTCGATGACGATGGCCTTGATCGACTCACTTGGCAGCGGCAACGGCAGACTGCAACGCAGATCCCCTGCCCAGCCGGGCGCTTGCGGGTTGCGGTACAGGCACAAACCGCGTCCCTGCGGCGGCGGGTCGGGCAGCCAGGAGGCGCTTGGTGCCAGCCACAGCCACGGCGGCGAGGGAAATCCGCGCATCTGTTCAGACAGCAGCCGCTGCTCCCACTCGCACAGCGCCCGCGCCCCGGCTTTCTCAAACCATGGCGAGACTCCAGCTTGACTGAGGGACGGGAGGGCAGGCATTTTCCAATTCTATGCGACTGATCGCCCTGCCCGCATTTCAGGACAACTACATCTGGGCGCTGCAAACGCCCGATGACCGCACGATTTTCGTCGACCCCGGCCAAGCCGCCCCGGTTTTCGAAGCCGCTGCGCAAGGCATGCAGCCTGCGGGTGTCCTGCTCACCCACCACCACGACGACCATATCGGCGGGGTGGCGGAGTTGCGCCAGCGCTGGCCCCGGCTGCGGGTGCTGGCGCCGGTAGATGAACGCATCCCACTGGAATGTGAACGAGTCAGCGAAGGCAACCGGGTAGAATTGTCGGGCTTCGACTTCAGCGTGATGGAAGTTCCCGGTCACACCCGAAGCCATATTGCCTACTACGGCCACGATCATTTGTTCAGTGGCGACATGTTGTTCAGCTTGGGCTGTGGACGCATGTTCGAAGGTACGCCGGCCCAGATGTTGGCCTCGCTACAGCGAATGGCCGCCCTGCCCCCACAGACACTGGTCTGCTGCGGGCACGAATACACGCTGGCCAATGCCGTGTTTGCGCGGCATGTCGACCCCACCAACGCGGCATTGCAACGCCGCCAACAGGAAGCCTCGGACATGCGCAGCAGTTCCCGTCCTACCGTTCCCGCCATCCTGGCGAGCGAACTCGAATGCAATCCGTTTCTGCGGACTGCCGATACCGCCATCGTTGCAGCGATCGCGGCGCGGCTTGGTCGCGCACCCACCGACCAGGTGGAAGTCTTCGCCGAACTGCGGCGGTGGAAAGACGGTTTTCGCGCATGAGGCGGCTCAGTCTGCCGTTGGCGCTGGGGTTGTTGTTGGGCACGGGCAGCGGCGCGCTGGCCGCCCAGACGCTCCCGGTCAGCGCCGGCATGACCCAGAACGTCGCCGCACTGACTGCATTACCGCTGGACCCGGCCTCCCTGCCGGCCCCGACCACCCGTAACGGACGCGAGATCTTCGCCAACTTCCGTGAGGGCCTGGCCGCACCGCAGTGCGACGCCGAAGCCACCAGCGCACGCTGGCGCAAGCAGTTCTCGCACGCCCCGTCACGACTGGGCAATGTCGAGGACGATGCGCTGCCGCTGTTCGGCTACGTCGTCGACGAGCTGCGCAGCGCCGGCCTGCCGACCGAATTCGCGTTGATCCCCTTCGTTGAAAGCGGCTACCGCCCCGGCGCCCGCAATGCCAGCGGCCCGGCCGGGCTGTGGCAGTTCATCGCCACCACTGCACGCAACCACCGCGTGCCGATGGAAAAGGGCTATGACGGCCGCCTGTCGGCGGTGGACTCCACCCGTGCCGCCGTGCGTTACCTGAAGACCCTGCACGGCATGTTTGCCGGTGACTGGCAGCTGGCGACGATGGCCTACAACGCTGGCGAGTACCGCATCCTGCAGTCGCTGCGTCGTGGCGGCATGAATGCCCAGAACGCGACTGCTTCCGAGCTGCCGGGGCTGTCGCCGATCACCTACGCCTACGTAGAAAAGCTGCACGCGCTGGCCTGCGTGCTGGAACAGGCCGAGAACGAACCTGACCTGATGGCCGCGCTGGACCGGCAGGTGCCGATCCTGAAGGGCCACACCCTGCCGGCCAACACCACCCTGGCGGCCTGGTCGGCACAGAACGCGCTGGATCCGGCGCGTATCGCCCGCCTCAACCCCGCCCTGACCAGCTCGCGCTCCGGTACCCGGGTCCTGGCCCCGGCCGCCGCCATTGGCAGCGTAGAGAGCGACAACAGCGAGAGTGTGCTGGTTGCGACTCGCGATGCGGCACCTGCAGCTCCTACGGCAGCCCGCAGCCGTCCAGCGGCCCCCTCGCGCGCGGTGGCCTCGGCCAGCAATGGCAGCCGCCACACCGTGCGCAGCGGCGAATCCGCCTGGACCATTGCCCGCCGCTATGGCATTTCTGTGAAGACCCTGCTGTCGTCCAACAATCTGGATGCCAGTGCTGTGTTGAAGCCCGGCATGGTGCTGCGTTACGAAGAAGTGCGCTGAGCCAACGCTCCAGCATGAAAGCAGAACCAGAAGCCCGGCCAAAAGCCGGGCTTCTGCGTTTGATGTCGGCTTCTGCGTTTGATGTAGTGCCGAGCCATGCTCGGCAGGGGCTTCGCCGCTGACCTGTCCGCTTGTGGGAGCGGCGTAAGCCGCGAAGCTGGTGATCCTTCTGATTACACGGATGCCGGTGATTTCATTACTGCCGGCTTACCCGCCTAACCCCCCGCCAAAAAACGATGGGGTTTGCGGTTAACCCCCCCGGCCCGCCAAGGCGG
>NZ_JBRREB010000106.1:0-4087 GCF_056759995.1 Stenotrophomonas sp. STEN030
CCCCAAAAATATTAAATGCTTTTTGCATTCCTCTAATATTTGAATATTCAAAATGTTTAATAATGCACTCTGCTAAAATTAATTTTTCCTTATCACTCAATTCATTTATTTTTTTAAAAACAAGGTTCTCATCCGTGTTAATGTCTTTAATGCCTTCTGTTACCTTATCCTCGACAAGAGAACTAATTGCCGAGCTAAGGTAATACTCTAACCTTTCAAAATCTTTATGCCCGTTATCAGCAAAGAACTTTTTGTTTTTTATTATTTGCCCCGTAATAACATGCCCATGCTCTATTAATATGCTTTCAGATGCCTCTAATATGTATTTAAAAACACTTTCGATTCTTGCACCTTCTGCCTCTGTTATAAGTTTATTCATAATACCCTCCTAATTATTTATTTTGTTATTTATTACCTCCATTATTTACTTTAGTCAAATATATTTTAGAATAAAATAAATAATATTTAATATTGGGCGAAGCCTGGGGTTCATTACTTATTATTTTGAGGTGCAACCGAAAAAATAATATTAGTAATGCCCACTTATACACTCGTTCCGAGTGTGTGGGCCCTGCGGGGCTAAAACCCAAAATTCAAAAGATAAAAAAAGTAAGGGGGTAGCCTATGGCTATATATCATTTAAGTTTTAAATTGTGCAAAAGGTCAGAGGGTAAATCTTCCGTCTATTTGGCTGCATATCAAAACAGGAACAAATTTACAGATAACCGAACGGGTGCCGTGTGGAATTACAGCAAAAAAGAAGGCTTTGACGGTTCGCTAATCCTGGCACCTCCAGAGGCTCCAGGTTGGCTCACAGAGTCCTCTGAAGCCCTTTGGAATGAGGTTGAGAGGACAGAACGACAGAAGAACGGACAGACAGCAAGGTACTTTGATGTTGCCCTGCCGGTGGAGCTGAACGACAAACAAAAAAAAGACCTTTTAATAAAATACTGTCAGGAGAATTTCGTAGATGAGGGAATGATTGCCGATATTGCATTCCACGATCTAAATAGTAAAAATCCCCATGCTCATGTAATGTTAACAATGAAAAATGTTGGGCCAGAGGGATTTTTAACAAAAAACAGAGAATGGAATGATAAGAAATGTTTAGAAGCCTGGAGGCAAAATTGGGAAGTTATTACCAATGATGCATTAAAAAAATATGGTCATAAATCCCGTATTGATTGCCGAACCCTGGAAGAACAAAAAGAAGAAGCTGAAAGAAAGGCAATCTTTGCAAAAACTCCAAAAGCAAAAGCAACCTGGATCGCTAAATCTATCAGGTTAGACAGAACGCCGATGACCCGCATTCACAGGCATAATTGGAAAGCTGGGCAGAAATTAAGAAAATTGGAGCAAGAAGAAAGGAAGATTTTATATAAAAAGGCTTCGTTAACATATCACCAAATGACTAAACCCATTGAACCTGAGCAATCTATGAAAATAGAAAAAACGCCAATAGCTCAAAAAATAAAATCTATATTCGAAACTGCCAAAAATAAATTAAATTCGAAAATCGCTGACTTTTTCAAGTCTAAACCAAAAAAAGAAAATCCTGAAAAATTCCAAAGTAGTTATATTATTGATGAATTTGGAGAACATATTAAAAAAGAAGACTATGAAAATTATGATAAGAATAACAAAGCAAAAATTAAATTAGACCTTGAAAAAGATAAAGGAGGCGACGACGATGATGATGATGATCACGACGGAGCTGGAACAATTGATATAGATATGACACCGGAACCAACCACCAAGAGGAAATTAAAAATATAGTATATAGGGCTATATATCAGCATATAGTAGTATCACTTAATACAACTTAATATTATTTGATACTATACTATAATATACTACATTCTTAGAGTTGTGATCCGGGCTGGCTCTAATTCTCCTTTATGAATTTTCACAGCCTCCTCTACGGACTTAATAAGCATTTTAAAAAATTTACTATGCTTATTTCTTTTCCGTTTTTTCTGCACTTTCTTTTTTTTCATATATTCACCTAAAAAATCGAATCGCCAATTTTTCTTCGAACAATACTCTTTTTTCTTTTTCTATTGTTTTTCTATCTTCGGTAATGCTTCGCACCATAGATCTGATAGTAATGCTTTGCTCTTGTATGTAAAGAACTGCCCCAACTTCGTTGGGCTGTTATCTGATATGGTTAAGGTTCACTACTTGACAAACTTTTCAGATCGGTTAGAACTGGTACGGGATTGAAAAATCTATAAAAATAAAAACCCCACCCCTCTGTGATTGTTTTGGCGACAGAACAGAGGAGCAGGGCCAGATAAAAAAGGACTGAATAAAAATGATAATACAAGAAGAACATAACATCGATTTTTTTAAAAATCAAATGCCTAACAAGCCTTATTGTACAAATAACCTCGATATGGGATTAAGCATAAGGAACAAGGCAAAAGCCTTAGAAATGCTGTATTTACAGGCAAATCAGCCAGCCATCCAAACTTGCTTACTCTTTGATTTAGATAAGAAAAACTCATTCTATACATTTGAGAAGGTGGGTTTACCCATACCTCACTTTATTACAAAAACACCAAAGACAGGTCGTTGCCATTACGGGTACATGCTGAAAGCCGGTGTTTGTAAGACACAACAAGCAAGGTTGAAGCCGTTGAAGTATGCCGCTGCCGTTGAAATGGCTATGGCGAAAAAACTCAAAGCAGATCTGGGATTTGCTGGATTGATTACAAAAAATCCACTCAATGATCACTGGTCGCCGTTCTGGTCAGGTGCTGACCTTTACGACCTGGATTATTTAGCTGATTTTGTAGACTTAGAAAAGCCTCAAATACAAGAGAAAAAAAGCGAGGCTTATGGTTTAGGTCGCAATGTTAATTTGTTTGAAGACCTACGACAATATGCTTACAGAACGGTTTTAAATTTCAAAAAAATATCCACTTTCGAGAAATTCGAAAACGAACTACTATTAAAGGCACAGGGCTTAAACACTTTTTGCAATCCACAAAATCCGTTACAATACAAAGAGATAAAGGCAACGGTTAGAAGTGTAGCCCGTTGGACCTGGAAAAATTTTGATAGCCATACATTTAGTTTAATTCAATCTGCACGAGGTTTAAAAAATAAAGGAAAGGCTAAAAAAACAACAAATAAAAATATTAAGTCTATGCTTGATTTTATAGGAGGTGAAAAATGAGAAGAAGCACAATAAGAAAAGGTTTAACTCAAAAAGAAATGGCTGAAAGATTTAATATATCTGTTAAAACGGTAAAAAAATATACATCCGAACCGCGTGAACAATACGAAAAAACAGCGGCTGATCGTCGTCGTCAGGCTTACGAACTACGAAGCCAGGGGCTGAAATGGCAACAGGTAGCCGACAAAATGGGCTGTTCGTATCACGGAGCCGTTGCCCTGTATCGCCGTTATGTTGCCTTAGATATGCCTCAAAACAGCCTGTAACGACTTCTAAGCAGTTTTTCCCCCTAACCTAACCAAACCCTCCACCCCTGGGGGGATTTTTTCCCCTTTCCCCGTATCCGGGCTTGTGTCTGGATAGGTGAGGGACACTCTGGTACCAACAAATCAACAAACCCACCCAGCCACCAGAGGCCCTCTGGCAACCTTAAAACCTCCAGCCTACGGCTGGCAACCCTTCACAATGAAAAACCAGCCAAGATCGGCTGGTTTTTTATTGTTCACGGTTTACGATTTTCATTCTTCCACTCTTCTAAAATATTTAATCCTAATCGTGTGAATTCTTGTTTTTCTTCTTCGTCAAGTTCATTTATTTTACTTAACAATCCAAGAATTAAAGCCTTGTTAATTTCCTCTGGTTTTTTACCTAAAACCTTAGCCACTTCTGCACCCAGGATTATTTTTTGTCTTGTTTCTTCCCTTCTGTCCTGTCTTGCTTTTTTTGTTCTTAATGCTTGTAGTTTATTTTGCAAATCTGCGATCTGCTGTGCTGTCGATTTACTCATTCATTACCCCCCAAAAATATTAAATGCTTTTTGCATTCCTCTAATATTTGAATATTCAAAATGTTTAATAATGCACTCTGCTAAAATTAATTTTTCCTTATCACTCAATTCATTTATTT
>NZ_JBRREB010000107.1:0-3976 GCF_056759995.1 Stenotrophomonas sp. STEN030
ATCGCGTGGGGTGTCTTCAAGAGCGGCCGGGATTTCGATCCGACCATGCTGAGAGTAGGTCAAGCCTGCTTCCAGCAGGCTTGACCGCGAACATAGGATCTCGGCTCTACCTGCATTTTGTGTAATGCCCCAGCCGAGCATGGCTCGGCACTACAGGTGCGGCGTCAGCCACCTGGTTTGGCGGTCTCGATGACTACGCCCAGCTGCTTGCCGGCTTCGGCAAGCTTGACCTTCTTGCCGTCGCTGCGTGCGATCAGGTAATCCGCCGCTACCCAGCCGCTCTTGCCGTCTGCACGTACATTGCACCATTGCAGGTCGGCCAGGCAGCGCTGCACTTCCACCGTGGTGCCTATCGGCAATACCGCCAGACGCTCGGCACGCTGATCCGGCGCACTACGCAGGTTCAGGCCGTTGCTAACCTGGGCGGCGGGTTCGTTGATGCGCGGTTGGAACCACAGCACCGCGCCGATGATGGCCGCGCAGGCTGCGATGCGGGTAATTAGCCGGGGCATGTCGTCAAACTTGGGGAATGCGTATCCCCAAGCTTGACCCTCATCGCCGCGGCTGACCAGCCCCGGCCGCGGCCGCTGTTCAGGCAGTCATGCCGCTATGCCGCAACAAGGCATCAATCTGCGGTTCACGACCACGGAAGGCGCGGAAGTTCTCTGCGGCACTGCGGCTGCCGCCGCGCGACAACACTTCATCGCGGAAACGCTTGCCGGTTTCGGCCAAGGCGCCCGGTGCTTCTTCGAACGCAGCATAGGCATCGGCACTGAGCACCTCGGCCCACTTGTAGCTGTAGTAACCGGCCGCATAGCCGCCAGCAAAGATATGGCTGAACTGATTGGCAAAACGGTTCCAGGCCGGCGGGATGTTCACCGCCACTTCGCCGCGCACGCGCTCCAGCAGCTGCAGCACACTTTCCTGTTCAGGCTGGTATTGGCTGTGCAGCAGCATGTCGAACAGGCCGAACTCCAGCTGGCGCACGGTGAACATGCCGCTCTGGAAATTCTTGGCCGCCAGCATCTTGTCGAACAGTTCACGCGGCAACGGCGCGCCAGTATCGACATGCGCGGTCATCGCTTCCACCTGCTCCCACTCCCAGCAGAAGTTCTCCATGAACTGGCTGGGCAGCTCCACTGCATCCCATTCCACGCCATTGATACCGGCAACCGCCAGCTCACCAACGCGGGTCAGCAGCTGATGCAGGCCGTGGCCCATTTCGTGGAAGACGGTGGTGACTTCATCGTGGCTGAAAGTCGCCGGCTTGCCATCGTTGCCGCGGCCGAAATTGCAGACCAGATACACCAGCGGCGTCTGCACGCCAGCGGCGGTGACGCGACGGTTGCGGCAATCGTCCATCCACGCACCACCGCGCTTGCCTTCGCGCGCGTACAGGTCCATGTAGAACTGGCCAACCAGCGCGCCATCGGCATTCACCAGTCGATAGAAGCGCACGTCTTCGTGCCAGACCGGCGCGCTGTCCTGTTCCACCTTGAGCCCGTACAGGCGCTCGATCACGCCGAACAGGCCCGCCAACACCTTGGGCTCGGTGAAGTACTGCTTCACTTCCTGCTCGGAGTAGCTGTAACGCGCCTGCTTGAGCTTCTCGGCCACATAGGCGAGATCCCAGGCCTGCAGCTCTTCCATGCCAAGTTCGTCGCGGGCGAAGGCTTCCAGCTCGGCGCGGTCGCGCTGTGCATAGGGCTTGGCACGCACGGCCAGGTCACGCAGGAAGCTCAGCACCTGCGGTGCGTCGCTGGCCATCTTGGTGGCAATCGAATATTCGGCGTAGTTGTCGAAACCCAGCAATGCCGCCAGTTCGTTGCGCACGGCGAGAATGCGATCGATGTTACCGGTGTTATCCAGCGCCGCATCGCCGAACTCCGATGCACGCATCGCATGCGCGCGATACAGCTGCTCACGCAGCGCGCGGTTATCGGCATAGGTCTGCACCGGCAGATAGCACGGCATCTGCAGGGTCAGCTTGTAGCCTTCGCGGCCATCCTTCTGTGCGGCAGCGCGGGCGCTGGCGATCACGTCATCGGGCAGGCCCAGCAGGTCATCAGCCACATCCACATACAAGGCGAAGGCATCACCGGCATCCAGCACGTTCTGCGAGAACTTGGCCTGAAGGCCGGACAGCTCTTCCTGCAACTCGGCGAAACGCGCCTTGCCGGCGTCATCGAGCTCGGCACCACCGAGACGGAAGTCGCGCAGTGCATTTTCCAGTGCCTTGCGCTGTGCTTCGTCGTAGCCAGCGGCTTCCGGTGCGGCAGCTAGCAGCTTGTACTGTGCATACAGCGCCGGGTTTTGCGCGACCGAGCTGCCGAAGCGGCTGAGCCTGGGCAGATTGGCGTTGTAGACCTCGCGCAGCTCAGGCGTGTTGACCACCGCCTGCAGGTGCGAAACCTGGCCCCAGGCGCGATACAGACGCTCGGTAGCGTCGTCCAGCGGCACCACGAAATTCTCCCAGCGCACCGGCGCCACCGTTTCAGCAGCTTTCACCGCGGCTTCGGCCTCCGCCAGCAGGGTATCGATGGCCGGGGTGACGTGTTCAGCACGGATCGCGTCAAAACGCGGCAGGCCGGAGAAATCGAGCAGGGGATTGGTGGTGTTCACAACATTCCTTCAAACAGTTCCGGCTGCGCCGGTATCAAGCCTGATATGGCGACGCTTCCAGCCAGGCACAAGGCAGGGCCGGCATGCCCTGCCCGGCCACGGCGGTGGCCACCACCGCGTCGGCGCCGAGCACGTCGATGCCCTGCTGGCTGTACCAGTCCGGGTTGTAATAGCTGTGCGCGTAACGTTCGCCGGCATCGCAGAGGATGCTGACGATGGAGCCATCACGGCCGGCAGCACGCATCTGCTGGGCGGCGTACAGCACGCCGATGAAGTTGGTGCCGGTGGAGCCGCCGACGCGGCGGCCCAGGGTGGCGCTGACATGACGCATCGCAGCCAGGCTCAGTGCATCACTCACCTTGACCATCGCATCGACGCAGGTCGGGATGAAACTGCGCTCAACACGCGGGCGGCCAATGCCTTCCACGCGCGAGCCGCCTTCGCAGGTCATGTCACGCCAGTCGCGGCCTTCCAGCGCGGCACAGTAGCCGTCGTAGAAGATCGAGACTTCAGGGTCCGCGCAGAGAATGCGGGTGTCGTGGCGACGGTAGCTGACGTAACGGCCAAGGGTAGCTGCGGTGCCGCCGGTGCCCGGGCTGCAGACGATCCATTCCGGCACCGGATGCGGCTCCTCGGCCATCTGCTTGAAGATGGACTCGGCGATATTGTTGTTGGCACGCCAGTCGGTGGCGCGCTCGGCGTAGGTGAACTGATCCATGAAGTGGCCGCCGGTTTCGCGTGCCAGTCGTTCGGATTCACAGTTCAGGTCGCAAGCGCGCTGCACCAGATGGCAGCGACCGCCATGGAACTCGATGGCGGCGATCTTCTCCGGAGAGGTGCTGGCCGGGATCACCGCGATGAACGGCAAGCCCAGCAGACGCGCGAAGTAAGCCTCGGACACCGCAGTGGAACCGCTGGATGCCTCGATCACCGGGCGACCCTCGCGCAGCCAGCCATTGGCCAGCGCGTACAGGAACAGCGAGCGCGCCAAACGGTGCTTGAGGCTGCCGGTCGGGTGGCTGGATTCATCCTTCAGATAGACATCGATACCGGGGAAGCCCGGCAGGTCGACGGGAATCAGATGGGTATCGGCCGAACGGTTGTAGTCGGCTTCAATCTTGTGGATGGCCGCCGCCACCCAATCACGCTGGGACATGGATCGCCACTTATTGGTGAATGCTGGGGTGGATTCTACTTGGTTGGTCAAAACCGGGGTCAGAGTGCGGTTTCGATGCGAAACCGCACTCTGGAATGGCCCCGGCTCCATGGACACCCCAGAATAGGGTCAACCGCGGAGGTGATCCATGGCAAACCAACGTTTCAGTGCAGAGTTCAAGCGCGAGGCGGTCAGGCT
>NZ_JBRREB010000108.1:0-3923 GCF_056759995.1 Stenotrophomonas sp. STEN030
GCCCAAAGCCCCCTCATCCGCCCTGACGGGCACCCTCTCCCGCAGGCGGGAGAAGGGAATGCAATGCGCCGTGCACTTCTGTGGGGCGCTGAGCGATCGGCTTTACGTGCTTGAGTTTGAGCGTGGTCGCGCGACCAACTCACCACGCTGCAAGAATCACTGCAGTCCCTTCTCCCGCCTGCGGGAGAAGGTGCCCGGCAGGGCGGATGAGGGGGTCATTGCTTTTTAGTTCTTTGTTCTTTGCTTTTGACTTTTAGCTCAATGCTCTTGAACGCACAAAAGAAAACGCCGCCCAAAGGCGGCGTTTTCCACAGCAACAACAACCAACGAGCTTTACAGCTTCGCGCGCTGTTCCTGCAGGCCGGCCAGCTGGCTGTTCCAGTCAACCAGGCGCACACGCTCCTGCTCGACCACTGCCGCAGGCACCTTATCGGTGAACTTGGACAGTTTGACTTCGCTCTTGTCCTTCTCCGAAGAGACGCGGGCGATTTCCTTGTCCAGGCGCGCACGCTCGGCATCCAGATCAACCAGGCCTTCCAGCGGCACCAGCAGCTTCAACTCGCCAACAATGGCAGCGGCCGCCGGCGGCGTGACTGCATCACCGGCCAACCAGTCGATGCTTTCCAACTTGAGCAGGAAGCGCAGCTGCGAGGCGAAGCGGTCGAGGCGAACGCGATCCGCAGCCTGTCCGCCCTGCAGCAGCAAGCGCACCTGCTTGGACGGCGGCACGTTCAACTCGCTGCGCACGCGGCGCAGGGCGCTGACCATGGTCTTGAACCATTCCACGTCGACTTCGGCCTGTGCGTAATCGCCGGCAAATTCTTCCGCGGTCGGGTATGCGCACAGCGACAACGACTCGGCGTTGATGCCAAGACGTGGTGCCACCTGCTGCCACAGCTGTTCGGTGACGAACGGGATCAACGGGTGCAGCAGACGCAGCACCGCTTCCAGCACGTACAGCAGGGTATGACGCGTGCTGGCCGCATCCTCGGCGTTGTCGCCATTGAGCGCCGGCTTGGTCAGTTCCAGGAACCAATCGCAGAACTCGTTCCAGACGAATTCGTACAGCGCCTGCGACAACAGGTCGAAGCGGTAGTCGGCGTAATGCTGCTGTGCTTCGGCCGAAACCTTGGCCAGGCGCGCAAGGATCCAGCGCTCGGCATCGGTGCGCGGCATCGGTACGCTGGTGAAGCTCGCGCCCTCGGTGTTCATCAGGGTGAAGCGGCTGGCGTTCCACAGCTTGTTGCAGAAGTTCTTGTAGCCCTCGGCGCGGCTCATGTCGAACTTGATGTCACGGCCGTGGGTGGCGAGCGCGGCAATGGTGAAGCGCAGCGCGTCGGCACCGTGGGCGATGATGCCGTCCGGGAATTCCTTGCGCGTGGCCTTCTCGATCTTCTCGGCCATCTTCGGCTGCATCAAGCCGTGGGTGCGCTTGGCAACCAGGTCGTCGATGGTGATGCCGTCGATGATGTCCAGCGGATCCAGCACATTGCCCTTGGACTTGGACATCTTCTGGCCCTGACCGTCACGGATCAGGCCGGTGATGTAGACGTCCTTGAACGGGATCTGGCCGGTGAAGCTGTCGGTGGCCATGATCATGCGCGCCACCCAGAAGAAGATGATGTCGAAGCCGGTGATCAGCACGTTCGACGGCAGGTAGCGCTCAAAGCCGCGCTCGGCCATCGCCGCTTCGTTCGGCCAGCCGAGGGTAGAGAACGGCCACAACTGCGAAGAGAACCAGGTCTCCAGCACGTCGCTGTCCTGGGTCAGCAGTACGTCGTCAGCCAGCCCGGCCTTGGCACGCGCTCCGGCTTCGTTGCGGCCGACGTAGCAGTTGCCAGCTTCGTCGAACCACGCCGGAATGCGGTGTCCCCACCACAGCTGGCGGCTGATGCACCAATCCTGGATGTTCTCCATCCAATGGCGATAGGTGTTGATCCAGTTGCCCGGCACAAACTTGATGCTGCCGTTCTCGACCAGTTCGAGGCCGCGCTTGGCCAGCCCGTCCATTTTCACGAACCACTGGTCGGTCAGATAGGGTTCGATCACCTGGCCGGTACGGTCGCCACGCGGCACCTGCAGCTTGTGCGCCTTGGTCTCGACCAGGATGCCCAGGTCTTCCAGTTCGGCCAGGATCACCTTGCGCGCTGCGTAGCGGTCCAGCCCCTGGTACTGCTGCGGGGCGTTCTCGTTGAGCGTGGCGGTGGTGGTGAACAGGTTGATCATCGGCAGGCTGTGACGCACGCCCACTTGGTAATCGTTGAAGTCGTGCGCCGGAGTGACCTTGACCACGCCGGTGCCGAATGCCTTGTCGACGTAATCGTCGCCGATCACCGGCACGCTGCGGCCGGTCAGCGGCAGGGTCACGCTCTTGCCGATCAGGTGCGCGTAGCGGCTGTCTTCCGGGTGCACCATCACCGCGGTATCGCCCAGCAGGGTTTCCGGACGGGTGGTGGCCACGACCAGATAGTTGCGGGTTTCGCGCAGGGTCTCGTTGCCGTCGGCGTCCACTTCGACGTGCTCATAGCTGGCACCGTCGTTGAGCGCATAGGCGATCGACCACATGAAGCCGTCTTCTTCCACGCTTTCCACTTCCAGATCGGAAATGGCGGTCTTCAGTACCGGGTCCCAGTTGACCAGACGCTGACCACGGTAGATCAGGCCCTGTTCGTGCCAGCGGAGGAAGGACTCGATCACCGCCTCGCTCGGGCCGGCGTCCATGGTGAAGGTGCTGCGCGACCAGTCGGCGGAGGTGCCGAGGCGGCGCATCTGGCCTTCGATCACGTTGCCCGAATGCGCCTTCCACTCCCACACCTTGTCGATGAAGCCATCGCGGCCCAGCGAGTCGCGGGTTTCGCCCTTGCCTTCCATCGCCAGGTTGCGGCTGACCACCATTTCGGTGGCGATGCCGGCGTGGTCGGTACCCACCTGCCACAGCGTGTCGTAGCCACGCATGCGGTGGTAACGGATCAGCGCGTCCATCAGCGTCTGCTGGAAGGCGTGGCCCATGTGCAGGGTGCCGGTGACATTCGGCGGCGGCAGCAGGATGGTGTAGGGCTCGCCCTTGCCGGACGGCTTGAACAGGCCGGCTTTTTCCCACGACTCGTAGAGCGCGGTTTCAAAGGTTTTCGGGTCGTAGCTGGAGGCGAGTTGGGTCATGCGGGGAAACCGGAAAGAGCGAGGGGAGGGATCAGCGCGCCAATGCGCGCTTGATCTTCTGGTCGGTGTGGTACTGGCTGACCGCGTATGCAGCCCAGATGGCGGCGGGCACCCAACCGATCAAGGTAATTTGCAGGATGAGACAGACAATGCCGGAAATCGGACGACCAATGGTGAAAAAGGCCAGCCACGGCAGCAGGATGGCAATCAGCAGGCGCATGCGTGTAATCCCTTACATGTCGTATTTGTTGAGCGTGTAGTCGGCGGCCTTGTACTGACGCCAACGTTCACGCAGCGGTTCACGTGCGGCCGGGTCGGCCGGTACTACTTCCAGCACGCGGTCGCAGGCACCCAGATAGGGCTCGTCGCGCAGGTTGATCACCAACGGACGCTCCGGTGCTTCGGCGCCAGGCGTGGCAATCAGCACGATGGCTTCTTCCTCGTCCACATCCTCACCGATGATCTGGTGCGGGATATAGGCGTCCGGGTCGAACGACCACAGCAGCTCGTCCAACTCCTCGGCCTGGGCCTGGTCGCGGGCCAGTACCAGCGTGTACAGGCCGCCATCGTTGGCCTTGCGCGCAAGTTCGCACACCAGCTTCAGTGGCTCGGTGAGAAAGCGCGGCTTGGCAATCAGGTAGAAGTCGGCACGCATCAGGTCACGGGAAGTTGGGGGAAGGGGTTGGAAAACCGGGGTGGGGGGGGGGGGGGGGGTGGGGGGGGAAGCGGGCGGGGAGCGGGCGGGGGAGGGCCCCCGCGGCGGG
>NZ_JBRREB010000109.1:0-3868 GCF_056759995.1 Stenotrophomonas sp. STEN030
TTACTAAATCATTAGTTTTTTGTCGCCCTAGCTTGGGGGGGGGGGGGGGCTGCGGCCCTCCCTCCTGGGCTTCCGGGCCGCCCCACTACAGGTGAAGCGCTGTTTCGTCATGTCCTCGAACTGACTGATTTGCCATGCATTCCTGTCCAAAAGGACAGCCGCCAGACAACATTCAAATGCAACTGTTTCAGGTTTGGTGCACTGCAAAACTGTGCTGATTTTTGCGGTAGGCTTGACGGGTTTCCGCTCTCCAGGCTCTACGTCTTAGATGAACGAGTACCGCAGCAGCGTTGTCTTCGCCACCCCCGATCTGCCCTTGCGCGACGATGTGCGTCGCCTCGGCACGTTGGTTGGTGATCTGATTTCCGAACAGGTATCGCCCGGCTTCCTCGACGAGGTGGAAGACGTGCGCACGGCAGCAATTGCCCGTCGCGAAAGCCAGGCGCCGTTGGCTCCGCTCAGCGCGCAACTGGCCGGGCGTTCGCCGCGCGATGCTGAAGCGCTGGTGCGTGCTTTCAGCACCTATTTCCAGGTGGTCAACATCGCTGAGCGCGTGCATCGCATCCGCCGTCGCCGTGACTACCAACGCGCAGGTACCAAGCGCCCGCAGCCCGAAGGCCTGCATGACGCGCTGCTCGCGCTGAAGGCGCAGGGCGTTACGCCGGAAGAGCTCGCGCAGTGGCTGCCGCAGATCGATATCGAGCCGGTGTTCACCGCGCATCCCACCGAAGCTGTGCGCCGTGCCCTGCTGGAAAAAGAACAGTTGATGGTTGCCGCCTTGGTCGACAACCTCGACGGCCAACGCACGCCCGGCGAGCAGGCCGCCGATGCCGCGCGTTTCCGCATGGCCTTGACCGCATCGTGGCAGACCGCCGATTCCTCGCCGGTGCGCCCGACCGTTGATGATGAGCGCGAGCACGTTGGCTTCTATCTGACCCGCGTGCTGTACCGGGTGATCCCGGTGTTCTACGAATCGCTGGAACAGGCGTTGCGCGACACCTGGGGCCGAACCTTGCCGCTGCCGCGCCTGCTGCGCTTCGGCACTTGGGTTGGTGGCGACATGGACGGCAATCCGAACGTGGATGCCGGCACCATCACCAATACCTTGAACGCGCAGCGCAGCGCGGTGCTGAGCTTGTATCTGAAAGACATGGTGGCGCTGGCCAGCCTGCTCAGCCAATCGACCGAACTGGTCGGTGTCAGTGCGGAAGTGCAGGCGCGTGTGCAGGAGTACCAACAACTGCTGCCGCAGGTGAAGTCGCGTCCACGTCACGCCGACATGCCGTATCGCTTGCTCAACGATCGCATGCGTGCGCGTCTGCAGGCCACGCAGGAAGACGCGCCGGGCGCGTATGCGTCGCCGGAAGAATTCATTCACGATATCCAGCTGATTCTCGACAGCCTGGAGGCCAACAAAGGAAAGCACGCTGGTTGGTTCTCGGTGCGCCGTTTGCTGTGGCGCGTGCGCACGTTCGGTTTCCATCTGGCGCGCTTGGATGTGCGTCAGGAATCCAGTGTGCATTCGCGTGCGCTGGCCGAAGTGTTGGGCGGGCAGGATGCGTTCGATGCCTTGGATGACGTCGCGCGGGCGCAGCTGCTGGCACCGTATGCCGCCGGCACTGAAGTGCTGGCGCGCGGCGAGGATGAAGTCGGGCAGCGTCTGGACAAGGTATTCGCTGCACTGGCTGATGCGCGCCGACGTCACGGAGCTGATGCACTGGGCAGCTACATCATCTCGATGGCACATGATCGCGGCGACGTACTCGCAGTGTTGGCGCTGGCGCGGCGTGGTGGTCTGCTCGATGCCGATGGTGCAGTGCCTCTGGATATCGCACCGCTATTTGAAACCGTGGACGACCTGCAGCGTGGTACTGCAACGCTGCGGGATCTGCTTGCCGATCCGGTCTACCGCGCCCATCTGGCCGCGCGCGATGACGTGCAGATGGTGATGCTGGGTTACTCGGACAGTGGCAAGGACGGCGGCATCGCTGCCTCGCGCTGGGGCTTGCAGCACGCGCAGGTGGAGTTGCTGGAAACGGCGGCCGAATTCGGCGTCAAGCTGACCTTCTTCCACGGCCGCGGTGGTTCGATCAGCCGCGGTGGTACCAAGACCACCCATGCGGTCAACGCCTCGCCACGTGGCAGCATCGGTGGGCGTCTGCGCGTAACCGAGCAGGGCGAAGTAATCCATCGCAAGTACGGCATCCGTGCGTTGGCGTTGCGCTCGCTGGAGCAGTCTGCCGGCGCTGTATTGCGCGCCAGCCTGCGCCCGCGTGCCAGTGAACCGCGCGAGGAGCAGTGGAAGCCGGTGATGGCATTGGTGGCCGAGCAGAGTTCTGTGGCGTATCGCGCCTTTGTTGGCGATGCGCAGTTCATGAACTACTTCCGCCAGGCGACCCCGATTGATGTGATCGAGCGGATGACGCTTGGTTCACGGCCATCGCGGCGCTTGGGTCAGGATGCGGCGCTGACCAATCTGCGTGCTATCCCGTGGGTGTTCGCGTGGAGCCAGGCACGGGCGGTGATTCCTGGTTGGTTCGGCGTCGGCAGTGGTCTGCAGGCTGCTGCAGACGCAGGTCATGAACAGACCCTGCGTGAGATGGCGCACGACTGGCCGTTCTTCGAAACCTTCCTCGACGATATGTCGATGGTGTTGAGCAAGGGCGACATCCATATTGCCGAACAGTTCTCCAAGCTGGCCGGGCCGCTGCACGAGCAGTTCTTCCCGCTGATCCGCGAGGAACTGGCGCTGACCGCACATTGGGTGAAGCGCTTGAGTGGCCAGCAGGAGTTGCTGGAGCAGGACCCGCGGCTGGCCCTGTCGATCCGCCTGCGCAATCCCTACATCGACCCGATCAGCATCCTGCAGGTGGACCTGCTGCAGCGCTGGCGTGCAAGTGACCGCCAGGACGAAGGCCTGCTGCGTGCCCTGGTAGCCTGCGTAAACGGCGTATCGCAAGGCGTGCAGAACACCGGCTGACGCCGTTCCTGTAGTGCCGAGCCATGCTCGGCAGGGGCCTTCCCGGCAGTGCCGAAATGTAGTGCCGAGCCATGCTCGGCAAGGGGTTCTACTAGCAATACCCCTGCCGAGCATGGCACGGCACTACAGATATCGGCCAGCTTCGCGGCTTACGCCGCTCCTACAATCTGGGCACCGACAAATCCGCCTCACCCGACGGATTGCTCTGTAGCAACTCCAGATGCCGCTGCTCCATCTCCTGCCGCAGCTGGCGGCGAATCTGCGCGGCAGCGAAGCGACGTTTCTCATCGCTGGTTTCCGGCTGCAGCGACGGCACCGGCGTTGGTCGGCCGTCATCGTCCACCGCCACCATGGTGAAGAAGCAGCTGTTGGCGTGGCGCACCGCGCCCTTGCGGATGTCTTCGGCAACGACCTTGATGCCGACTTCCATCGATGAGTTGCCGGTGTAGTTGACCGAGGCGAGGAAGGTCACCAGTTCGCCGACGGCAATCGGTTGGCGGAAGGTCACCTGATCCACTGACAGCGTCACCACGTAGTTGCCGGCATAGCGGCTGGCACAGGCATAGGCGACCTGATCGAGCAGGCGCAGGATCGCACCGCCGTGGACCTTGCCGGAGAAGTTGGCCATCTCCGGCGACATCAAGACGGTCATCGACAGCTGGTGGGCTTTGTGTTCGCTCATGGCGGTTACTGCGATTGCGGGAAGAGCAGGCTACACCGTAGCGCCAAGCCATGCTCAGCAGGAGCCTCACGTGTAGTGCCGAGCCATGCTCGGCAGAAGCTTCACCTGTAGTGGGGGGGGCGGGTGGCGGGCGGGGGCCGGCACGCAGCCCACCACGGCCGCGCAGGAAGACGCAGCAGGGGGGGCTGGTGCAGGGGTGGGAAGAC
>NZ_JBRREB010000110.1:0-3553 GCF_056759995.1 Stenotrophomonas sp. STEN030
TTAAAAGACGATGAGCAGATCGACATCAAAAAAGAGCTGTATGAAATCAAGGATTACATCGCCATCGAACACGCGCGTTTTGGCGACAAACTAACGGTTATTTATGATATCGATGAAGATGTAAGCTGTTATATCCCCAGCCTGCTGATTCAGCCGCTGGTAGAAAACGCTATCGTCCATGGGATTCAGCCCTGCAAAGGGAAAGGCGTGGTTACCATCAGCGTGGCGGAGTGTGGTAACCGGGTTCGTATTGCTGTGCGGGATACGGGCCACGGTATCGATCCAAAACTGATTGAACGGGTCGAATCCAATGAAATGCCGGGCAATAAAATTGGTCTGTTGAATGTGCACCATCGCGTTAAGCTGCTCTACGGTGAGGGATTACATATCCGCCGTCTGGAGCCCGGCACTGAGATTGCCTTTTATGTACCGAATCAGCATTCGCCCGCAGCCGCACCGGCCACATTGTTGCTTTAACCAGGAGTGAAGTCGTGAAAGTCATCATTGTTGAAGATGAATTCCTGGCCCAACAGGAACTGAGCTGGCTGATAAAAGAGCACAGCCAGATGGAGATTGTCGGCACGTTTGACGATGGTCTGGACGTGCTGAAATATCTCCAGCACAACCGCTTTGACGCCATTTTTCTGGATATTAATATTCCCTCGCTGGACGGCGTATTGCTGGCACAAAATATCAGCCAGTTCGCGCATAAACCCTTTAATGTGTTTATTACCGCGTTGAAAGAACACGCCGTTGAAGCCTTCGAACTGGAAGCTTTTGACTACATTCTGAAGCCGTACCAGGAATCACGCATTGTCAGCATGTTGCAAAAGCTGGAAGCCGCCTGGCAACAGCAGCAAACTGGAACTTCGCCCGCCAGTCCGGTGGCCCGCGAAAACGATACGATCAACCTGATCAAAGATGAGCGGATCATCGTGACCCCGATCAACGACATCTACTACGCAGAAGCCCATGAAAAGATGACGTTTGTCTACACCCGGCGCGAATCGTACGTGATGCCGATGCACATCACCGAATTTTGCAGCCAACTGCCGGCTTCGCATTTCTTCCGCTGCCACCGCTCGTTCTGCATGAATCTGAATAAAATCCGCGAGACCGAACCCTGGTTTAACAATACCTATATTTTGCGCTTAAAAGATGTAATGGCTCAATAGTAATGTCCGCCTGTGGCTCAATTCAGATGTCCGCGCTATGGTAAGCTTCACTGGTCCGTTTAAACTACCGGGAGGCATATCATGAGCGCAGAAAGCTCAGGAGTGTTTACTTTGAAAGAGATCAACCGGATCAAGATTATACAGGACGTCATTGAACGTCGCATCACAACGCGCCGTGCGGCCGAGCACCTCGGTATCAGCGACAGGCAATGCCGCAGACTTCTTGCCCGTTACCGTGAAGGCGGACCGCTTGGTATGGCCAGCAGACGATGTGGCATGCGTGGTAACCGCCAGTTGCCACCCGGGCTCGCAGATCAGGCTCTGGAACTGATCAAGACGCGTTATGCTGATTTCGGTCCGACTCTGGCGCGTGAAAAGCTCGAAGAACTCCACGGACTGTTTCTTGGCAAAGAAACTGTCCGGCGCATCATGGTGCGGGCTGGCTTATGGGTTCCCCGTAAACAACGTGCCGCAAGGATCCCTCAACCACGGTACCGGCGTCCGTGTACTGGTGAGCTGATACAAATAGATGGCTGTGATCACGACTGGTTTGAAGGCCGTGGCCCGGCCTGCACCGCGCTGGTCTATGTTGATGATGCAACCAGCAAACTGATGGAACTGTTGTTTGTTAAATCGGAGTCCACGTTTTCTTACTTCGAAGCCACGCGGCGCTATATCGATAAGCATGGTAAACCGCTGGCACTGTACAGCGATAAAGCCGGTGTTTTTCGTGTTAACAATAAACACGCCACAGGCGGAGACGGGCATACTCAGTTTGGGCGAGCCATGCATGAACTGAACATCCAGACTATCTGTGCAGAAACCAGTCCCGCCAAAGGGCGTGTAGAACGAGCTCACCTCACTTTACAGGATCGTCTGGTCAAAGAGCTGCGGTTACAGGGCATTTGTTCAATGGAGGCTGCAAATGACTTCGCTGAGGCCTATATGGCTGACTATAACCGCCGTTTTGGCAAAGTACCGCGACATGATTTTGACGTACACCGTGCTGTAGAACATGATGAGGACCTGGGGCTTATTTTCACTGTTCGTGAAAAACGTAAAGTCTCAAAATCGTTGACGATACAATATGATAAAATGTTGTACCTGATTGAAGACAGCGAACTGAGTCGCCGTGCAATAGGTAAATATATCGATGTGTATCACTATCCTGATGGCAGAAAAGAGCTGCGCCTGAACGGTACGCTACTTCCCTACTCTACCTACGACCGACTGTCAGAAATCGACCAGGGCGCGATTGTCGATAACAAGCGTCTTGGCCGAACCCTGGAGTTTATCAGTCTGGTGCAGAGCAAGCGGGATAACACGCGCTCTCAGTCAATTCCCGCTGGAGATGGCCCTTCCCGACGACGGCCAAAGCAGGAAGGGAAGAAATCCCAGCGCTCACTGGATAATGATGACATGCTCGAAGCACTCAAACAGCTTCAGTCACGTTCAGAGGACATTTTTGGTAAAAGAGCCCGCTGATGGTACTCACTGGCCGGACAGTGGTTGCTCACCAGTTGATATTGTCCGGCCAGACCCATGATGTATTATTCATTTCGTTCAGCATCTTTATGTCCTGCTTTTCACGGGCATACTTACCCCATAATGAATGAAAAGAACGAACAATACTGATTAACTGCTTTTTTCTTTGCTCCGGAGATAGGCTGATAAAATAGCAGCACCTGCTGTCAATATTATCCTCAATGAAATTAAAATCAGAGTCTGATGCATATTTTACTGTTAGCATAATATCATTCGACGTTGTTCTCTCAGACTCTGTTAATGCTGATTCTATCAGGTATTCAAAGGCATACATGACAGACAGCTGGTTTTTGTCTGTCTGAATATAACCCATTGAGTTTCTGAGTATTGAGGACTGTACCAGGACCAGAGGCCATAAAAGCTCAACACCATAAAGCTTATATGTATCATGTTGATCATACTGATGTTGCTCAACACGACGATTACCTTCCCGTGCTTTACGAATATCATAGGCAAGGGATAACATAAATCCGTCTTTAACTTTAATCAGTGGGCTTTCATCCACGATGTAATGAATGAGTTCATGTAATTCATTCAGGGCTTCTGAATCTCCCCACAGTATAAAACCTGCATTGTTCGGCGTTAACTCGTATCGAAGCATGGGCTCAATCATCCTGTTGTTTCAGTCGGAGGAAAGTCTATCAGTAAAGAGAATGAGAGATCAAAGTGGTCATTTTAATTGAGCTGGATAACGGACATTTCAATTGAGCCTTGACAAATATTGTAATGGCTCAATAGTAATGTCCGCCTGTGGCTCAATTCAGATGTCCGCGCTATGGTAAGCTTCACTGGTCCGTTTAAACTACCGGGAGGCATATCATGAGCGCAGAAAG
>NZ_JBRREB010000111.1:0-3471 GCF_056759995.1 Stenotrophomonas sp. STEN030
CTTGGCTCTCGCTCTTGGCTCTTCACTTCCACGCGAACCTCAAAAACAAGAGCGATTCCCGCCTGCGCGGGAATGACGGCATAGAACCAGAACCACAACCAACGCCATAGCCAGAGCGATTCCCGCCTGAGCGGGAATGACGGCGTGAAGGCAGAACCGCCGCAGAAAGCGTTTTCAGCCCTATCTTCCGCCGCAAAGCCCCATTGAATACGTATGCAGCCCAGCGCCACGGGCTTGCCCGCTGATTACCATGCGAGTCAGTCGCAAGCAGCAAAAGCAGCGATGCATCCCCCACACAAAAAAATACGGGGGAGCACAACAAAACAACCAAACGACATCACCTGGGAGAGGGGAGTATGTTGAACACCAAGCGCAATCTGCTGAGCGTTGCACTGGCCTCAGCCATCACATTGACTGCCACCGGCGTGCACGCGCAGACCGTGGACGACGAAGCCAAAGCGAAGGCCAAGGCTGAAGCTGTCGATCTGGACACCGTCACCGTCACCGGCATCCGCCGCGGCATCGAGAGCGCGATCTCGGTCAAGCGTGACTCGACCTCGATCGTGGAGGCCATCTCGGCCGAAGACATCGGCAAGCTGCCGGACGTCAGCATCGCCGAATCCATTGCCCGCCTGCCCGGCCTGGCCGCCCAGCGCGTCGCCGGCCGTGCCCAGGCCATCAGCGTGCGCGGCCTGTCGCCCGACTTCGCCACCACCCTGCTCAATGGCCGCGAAATGGTCAGCACCGGCGACAACCGCTCGGTGGAGTTCGACCAGTACCCGTCCGAACTGATCAGCGGCGTCACCGTGTACAAGACCCCGGACGCCGGCCTGGTTGGCCAGGGCCTGTCCGGTACCCTGGACCTGCAGACCGTGCGCCCGCTCAGCTACAACGAGCGCGTCATCGCCGTCAGCGGCCGCTACCAGAAGAACTCGCTGGGCGAAGCCGCCGGCGAAGACCCGTACGGCAACCGCCTCAACTTCAGCTATGTCGACAAGTTCGCCGACAACACCATCGGCCTGGCCATCGGCATCTCCCACTCGGAGATGTCCAAGCAGGAAAACCAGGTCGGCCTGTACGAGCCGTGGCAGGCCATCGGCGACAACTGGCGCCCGGGAGTAGCTGCCGGCACCTTCTATTCCGACGGTATCAAGGCGCTGCGCCGTACGGGCAATGCCAAGCGTGACGGCGTGATGGCGACCCTGCAGTTCCGGCCGAACAACAGCTGGACCAGCACGCTGGACACGTTCTACACCAAGGCCAAGGAACACGACACCGCCAACCAGATGGAAATCCATCTGGGCGATTACAATGGCAACTACGACCGTTTGAACGTCACCGACGTGGTGGTCAACGGCAATGGCAGCTTCGTCAGCGGCGTGGCGCACAACGTCTATCCGTTGGTGCGCGGGATGTACAACAACCGCGAAGACACGATCAAGGCGATCGGCTGGAACAACGAATTCACCTTCGGTGATGTGCGCGTGGTTGCCGACGTCAGCTGGTCCAAGGCCGAGCGCGACGAGCTGAATCTGGAAAACAACCTGCAGTTGCTGCCGGCACCGATGCTGGATTCGGTGAAGCTGAATTTCGCGGGCGGCAACTTCCCGCAGTTCACCCCGAGCCGGGACTATTCGGACTTCAGCAAGCTCTACCTGACCAACACTATCTACGGCTCGGGCTACGGCAAGACCCCGCATGTGGATGATGAGCTGAAGGGCTTCAAGCTGGCTGCCACGTTCCCGGTACCGGAAGGCTTCACCTGGTTCTCCGACTTCGACGTCGGCATGAACTACGCCGACCGCAGCAAGAACAAGACCCAGGCCGAAGGCAACATCAACCTCGGCGCACAAGGCATCACCAGCATCGCCGCCGACCTGCAGTACAAGCCGGTCAACCTCGGCTTTGCCGGCGCCGGCTACATCCCGGCCTGGAACGTGCCTGCTGCAGTTGGCCGCTACATGACGTTCAACCCGACCACCACCGAGAGCTATCTGATTCCCAAGCAGTGGACGGTGGACGAGAAGATCACCACTACCTTCCTGCGCGCCAACATCAGCACCCAGATCGGCTCGATCCCGGTGCGCGGTAATGTTGGCATCCAGGCCCAGCACGTTGACCAGTCCTCGCACTCCAACTACTGGGATGGCTCGCAGCCGGTTGGCAGCCAGGTGATTCCGATCAACGCCGGCAAGAAGTTCCTGGACTTCCTGCCCAGCTTGAACCTGGCCTTCGAGCTGCCGGCCGAGAACACCGTGCGTTTCGCCATGGCCCGCCAGGTCGCGCGTCCGCGCGTCGACGAGCTGCGTGCCTCGATGGAATTCGGCATGGACACCAACAACGGCAAGCCAGGCTCCAGCGGCGGCAACCCGACCCTGGATCCGTGGGTAGCCAACGCAGTCGACCTGTCCTGGGAAAAGTACTTCGGCAACAAGGCCTATGTGGCCGCCGCGGTGTTCTATAAGGACCTGAAGAGCTACATCTACACCGAAAAGCGTGACGGTTACGACTTCACCAACCAGGTGGCAGAGTGGCTGAAGGTTGGCACCAATGCAGCCCAGCTGCAGGTACCTGCACAGTCGATCGGTTACTACACCGCACCGTTCAACGGCACCGGTGGCAGCCTGCGCGGTGCCGAATTGACCGCCTCGTTGCCGCTGGATCTGTTCTCCGACGCCCTGCGTGGCTTCGGTGTGGTTGCCAGCGCCAGCTTCAATGACAGCGACATCATGATCAAGCCGGATCCGGCCAACACCTCCAGTGTGGGCAGCGAGCCGATCATGCTGCCGGGCCTGTCCAAGCGCGTTTACAACTTCACTGCCTATTACGAAAACAGCGGTTTTGAAGTGCGTTTGAATCAGCGCAAGCGTTCGGACTTCATCGGTGAAATCGGCAACTTCAACGGTGCCCGCACCCTGCGTTACGTAAAGGGTGAGAACGTGTTGGACGCGCAACTTGGCTACAGCTTCGGCGACGGCACGATGTTCAATGGTCTGAGCCTGTTCCTGCAGGCCAGCAACCTGACCAACTCCAAGTACGAAACCTATGCCGGCACCAAGGACCGTCCGCTGGAAACCGTGGAATGGGGCCGCACTTACCAGGTGGGTGTGAACTACAAGTTCTGATTGGTTCTGGTTGGAAGTGCATTGGAGGCCCCCTGCTTTTTCACCGGGCCATTTGCGTTGTGAGATGGCCCCACGCTTTCCGTAGTCCAGAAGGAATTTGCTGAAGTTTTTACAGCCAAAGCATTGGCCATCTAACCGATGCTGTTGCTGTTGCTCTTGTTCTTCTTGTTGTTGCTGCTGTTCTTGTTGTTTCTGTTGAAGCTGTGCCGTCATTCTCGCGCACGCGGGAATCGCTCTGGCTCTAGCTCTTGGCTCTTGGCTCTTGGCTCTTGGCTCTTGGCGCTTGGCTCTTGGCTCTTGGCTTTTGGCTTTTGGCTCTCGGCTCTCGGCTCTTAGCTCTTAGCTC
>NZ_JBRREB010000112.1:0-3467 GCF_056759995.1 Stenotrophomonas sp. STEN030
CGTAAAGCCGATCGCTCAGCGCCCCACAGAAGTGCACGGCGCATTGCCTTCCCTTCTCCCGCCTGCGGGAGAATGTGCCCGTCAGGGCGGATGAGGGGGCTTTGGGCTTTGGGCTTTGGGCTTTGGGCTTTGGGCTTTGGGCTTTGGGCTTTGGGCTGTGGGCTTTCGGCTTTCGGCTTTCGGCTTTCGGCTTTCGGCATTGAGCGTTTGTGCCCTTGCCTTCCCGCACCACCAACACCTCCCAAACCCAGCTACCCTCCCCAAGCACCCCAACAACAGAACCCAATGTCCCTCGGCATCTTCTGCGCCGTCCTGTTCGCCGCCCTGCTCCACGCCAGCTGGAACGCCATTGTCAAACTCGGCGGCGACAAGCTGCTGACCACGATTCTGGTCACCGGTTGGGCTGCAGTTCTGTCCGCCATCGCCCTGCCCTGGCTGCCAGCCCCCGCCGCAGCCAGCCTGCCCTGGCTCGCCGCATCAGCCATGCTGCAGACCGGCTACTACGTCTTGGTCGCCCGCGCCTATCACAGCGCCGACATGAGCCTGTCCTACCCGCTGATGCGCGGCTGCGCGCCGTTGCTGGTCGCCATCGCCGGCACCTGGCTGTTCGACGAACACCTGTCTGCCGCCGCCTGGAGCGGTATCGCGCTGATCAGCAGCGGCATCCTGTGCATGGCAGGCAGCAGCAACGCCCGCAACCTCCGCCTGCCGCTATGCATCGCCGTGGTCATTGCCACTTACACCCTCGTCGATGCACAGGGCGCGCGCCTGTCCGGCAACGCGTTGAGTTACACGCTGTGGCTGTTCCTGCTGTCCGGCCTGCCGTTGCCGATCTGGGCGTTGCTCGCCCGCCGCCAGCAGCTGGGCAGCTATCTGCGCGGCAACTGGCAGCGCGGACTGGTTGGCGGTATCGGCACTACGGCGTCGTATGCAATCGCGCTATGGGCGATGACCATTGCGCCGGTCGCGGTCATCGCCGCGCTGCGTGAGACCTCGATCCTGTTCGCGCTGCTGATCTCGGCGCTGCTGCTGAAAGAGCACATCAGCCGCAAACGCATGCTCGCGGCGGTGCTGATCATCACTGGTGTAGTGCTGTTGCGATTGATGTAAACCAGACGAAACTCAGAGCGGCGGCATCACGCTGATATCGTCGTCCACCAGTTCCATCGCCATCACCAGCGCATCTTCGCGCCCGTTCGCGGTCGGGTAGTAACGCGGACGGCGACCGATCTCGTTGAAGCCTTCGCTGTGGTACAGCGCGATGGCCGAGGTATTGGACGGCCGCACTTCCAGGAATACCCGCAACGCGCCACGCTGTCGCGCAACCCGCACCAATTCGCGTAGCAGACGCCGGCCGTGACCACGCGACTGACACAGCGGATCAACACAGACATTGAGTACGTGCGCTTCATCGACAGCAATGCTCAGCACGGCGTAGCCGACAATACCGTCATCCTGCATCAGTACCCGGCAGGGATAGTCGGCGCGCAGACAATCCTGGAAGATGCCGCGCGTCCACGGGAACGGATAGGCGCGCAACTCCACTTCCATCACCGCATCCAGGTCCCCCGCATGCATGGGACGCAGGACCGACCCCAGCGCGGTCATTGCCGTGCTTTCCGCCGCAAACTGCGCAGCTGCGGCCACAGGGCACGCTTGGCGGCCGGATCGGCACGCAGCTGGGCCAAGGGCCAGCTGTCCATCAGCGCCCGTGTTTCCGGCTCATTGGGATTGCAGCCGGAAGCACGCAACAAGGCGATCTGCAGGCGGTCGGGCATCCCCAAGCCGCCGCTGCGACGAACACTACCCGGTGTAGCGGCAGAAAATACCGGCGCCGGCGCCGGTGCGGTGCTCGGTGCCTGCGGTGCCTTTGCGGCCACGTCTCGCGGTGGGGTAACAGCAACCGGCTTGGTCACCGCAGGTTGCGGCTGCGCTGCCAACTCCACCGCTACCGTAGCGGTGTCAAAGGCTGGCGCAGCCACGGCTGGCGGCGGGTCCAGCGCGCCGCCTTCCAGATAAACGGTGTAGCCCATCGCCTGCAGCCATGCCTGCTGCTCGGGGGTCCACACCGGCACGGGCGAGAAACCGATCACTGCACCTTGCCGGCCGGCTGCCGCCAGCGTTGCAGCGCCCACATCACCGGGCCGGACAGCGCATAGATCACGCCAACCGCCAACAAGGTGCGCGCCGGGTCCAGCACCACGATCGAGATAATGATCGGCACCAGCGCCAGCACCACGAACGGCACGCGCTCAGAACGCGGGCCCTTCTCGCTGCCACCCTTGAAGCTCCAGAAGCGGATCCGGCTGACCATCAACAGGCCCGACACAATGGTCACGCCCAGCGCCACATAGCGCAGTTCCTCACCGCTCCAGCCCAGCTCGCCATCGGCGAAGGCCCAGACGAAGGACATCATCAAACCGGCCGCAGCCGGACTGGCCAGGCCGACAAACCAGCGCTTGTCGACCGTGCCCACCTGGGTATTGAAGCGGGCCAGACGCAGCGCCGCGCAGGCCGCATACAGGAAGGCCGCCGACCAGCCGACCCGGCCCAGCACGTCGCCATCGAACTTCAGTGAGGACAGGGCCCAGTGGTACATCACCAGCGCCGGCGCCATGCCGAAGCTGACCAGATCGGCCAGGGAGTCGTATTGCACGCCGAACTCGCTGCTGGTGCCGGTCAAACGCGCAACCCGGCCGTCCAGCCCATCCATCACCGCCGCCACGAACACGGCGACGCTGGCGTGGACGAACTGCCCGTTGGAGGCGGCAATGATCGCGTAGAACCCGGCAAACAGGCCGGCGGTGGTAAACAGGTTCGGGAGCAGGTAGATGCTGCGCGAACGCGGTGGTGGTCTCAATTCGTCCATACCGGAGAGTTTAATCGACTTGCCAGCCGCGTCACCGGGTGCTGCAATCGCTGTCTGCCCTGTTCCGGTGTCTGGAGTTGCCATGCTCACCCTGCCACGCCTCTGCTGCCTGCTCCTGCTCAGCACCGCTGCCACTGCCAGCGCCGCCAATCTGTACAAGTGGAAGGACGCCAATGGCGTCACCCAGTACTCCGAGCGCCCGCCGGCCGGCAAGCAGTTCGAAACCCGCCGCATCACCGCCAGCGGTACTTCTGTCGCCGAACCAGAGGTTGCGGCCGGCGCCGGCGAATCCGAGCAGTGCCTGGGTGCACGCAAGAATCTGGAGTTACTGAACGGCAGCGGCCCGGTCAGCCAAGGCGTTGGTAGCGATGGCAAGCCGGGAGCTCCGCTGGACGACGCCCAGCGCGCAGCGCAGAAGCAGCTGGCCGAGGCCGCAGCTGCGGTCTATTGCAAGCCTGCACCGAAGAACTGAGCTGGTAGCTGACAAGCAAAACCGGGGTGGGCGGCGGGGGGTTTTGGTGGTAGAAACCGCAGCCGGCCCCCTGGAGTGGGTGTTGTGGGGGCGCGCGCGGACCCGCCCCCACGGGGGGGGGGGGGC
>NZ_JBRREB010000113.1:0-2811 GCF_056759995.1 Stenotrophomonas sp. STEN030
GCAAACCCCTCTACACCGCCATCCGTGAGCGCGGCCACAGCAGCACCGCCAGTTTCAACATCCTGGCTAGAAAGCTGGCCAGAATCGCGTGGGGTGTCTTCAAGAGCGGCCGGGATTTCGATCCGACCATGCTGAGAGTAGGTCAAGCCTGCTTCCAGCAGGCTTGACCGCGAACATAGGATCTCGGCTCTACAGATGACGCCTTAGAACTCGTCGTTGGCCAGGTGCTGCAGCTCGGCGAAATCCAGAATCTCCACCACATTCAGGTGGGGCAGGGCGATCAGACCCTGCTGGCGCAGCTTGGTGAAGGTGCGGCTCACCGTTTCCATGGTCAGGCCAAGATGGTCGGCGATATCGCCGCGGCCCATCGGTAATGACACCCGGTTGCTGCTGCGCCCGTTCAAGGTCGCCTCGCGGGCGGCAAGGCGCAGCAGGAAGTCGGCCAACCGCTCCGGCGGCTGCAGGCGGGCCAGCGCAAGTGCGTTGTCCTGGGCCGCATCCAGCTCCTGGCAGGCGCGCTGCAGCAGCTTGCGCTCCAAGTGAGGGTAGCGTTGACGCAGGTCACGCATCTGCGTGGTCGGCACCCGGCAGACCCGGCTGTCGGCAATGGCCTCGATGTCGTAGCGGTGATGATCGCTGCCGCTCAGGCCCAGATAATCGCCCGGCAGTACAAAGCCGTTCACCTGTCGGCGGCCATCGGCCAAGGTGCGCACCAGGCGCAGCGCGCCCTCGGTTACTGTATAGACATAAGCGCGCGGCTCGCCGGCGCGGGCCAGTGTGGTGCCCATCGCCACTGGCGTGGACACGGTGATCTGCTCCAGCGCGTGTACTTCGTCACAGGACAGGGCCGAGCATACCGACAGGTGGCGGACCGAGCACTGCAGGCACTCGCGCCCGCCATTGCCTTCGGCGGCAATGGACGAAACCGTGGATTGCTCGGTGCCTTGGGCTGGCCGGGACATGTCTAGAACGAGGGGGAAGTGCCCAAATTATACTTCATGCGGCCAGACGGGCGGTGTGCGGCTAGAATTAGCGACCGTTTCCCCATTGAGTTGCAGGAGTTTTGCCCGTGATCAAGCCCCGTACCCCGCCCGGCATCATGGAATTGTTGCCGCGCGAGCAGATCGCGTTCCAGCGCATGCTGGACGTCATCCGCCGCAACTACGAGCGCTTCGGGTTCCTGCCGGTGGAAACACCGGTGTTCGAGCTGTCCGATGTGCTGTTGACCAAATCCGGCGGCGAGACCGAGCGCCAGGTGTATTTCGTGCAGTCCACCGGTGCGCTGGCCAATGCTGCGGAATCCGCTGACAAGGGCGGCCTGCCGGAGATGGCGCTGCGCTTCGACCTGACCGTGCCGCTGGCCCGCTATGTGGCTGAGCACGAGCACGACCTGACCTTCCCGTTCCGTCGTTACCAGATGCAGCGTGTCTACCGTGGCGAACGCGCCCAGCGCGGCCGTTTCCGCGAGTTCTACCAGTGTGACGTCGATGTGATCGGCAAGGACACGCTGAGCATCCGTTATGACGCCGAAGTGCTGGCGGTGATCTACGCGGTGTTCTCCGAATTGCGCATCGGCAACTTCGCCGTGCAGCTGAACAACCGCAAGCTGATGCGTGGTTTCTTCGAAGCGCAGGGCGTGGTGGATGCCGGGCAGCAGGCGCTGGTGCTGCGAGAGGTCGACAAGCTCGACAAGCGCGGACCGGATTACGTGCGTGAGACCTTGGTCGGCCCGGATTTCGGCCTGCCGGTTGACGCGGTCGATCGCATCCTGTCCTTCGTCGAAGTCCGCTCCAGCTCGCATGCTGATGCACTGGCGCAGATCGAGGCGGTACTGGCTGCCGCCGGCGAATCGGCAAGCGAGTCGCTGCGTACCGGCGCTGCCGAGCTGCGTGAAGTGCTGGAGCTGGTCAAGGCACTGGGTGTGCCGGCAACCGCGTATTGCCTGAATTTCTCCATCGCCCGTGGTCTGGATTACTACACCGGCACCGTGTACGAGACCAGCTTGGTTGATCACCCGCAGATCGGTTCGATCTGCTCGGGCGGTCGCTATGAAGACCTGGCCAGCCACTACACCAAGTCCAAGCTGCCGGGCGTAGGCATCTCGATCGGTCTGACCCGTTTGTTCTGGCAGTTGCGCGAGGCCAATCTGATCGACGGCATCGCCGAAAGCAGCGTGCACGCGATGGTGGCCTTGATGGACGAGGCGGCTATGCCACAGTCGCTGGATATCGCTCGCCGTCTGCGCGCTGGTGGCATCAATACCGAAGTGCAGATGGAGCCGAAGAAGATCGGCAAGCAGTTCCAGTACGCGGCCAAGGCTGGTATCCGTTTTGTGGTGTTGGCCGGTGAAGATGAGCTGGCGCGTGGTGTGGTTGCGGTGAAGGATCTGCTGCGTGAACAGCAGTTCGAGGTAGCCAGGGACGAACTGGCATCCACCCTGCAAGTAGAGCTGGAACAGACCCGCGCGATGGCGCGCTGATGAAAAGCCCCGCATAGCGGGGCTTTTTTTTGTCTGTAGTGCCGAGCCTGGCGGGGCGGGCGCCTTCCCAGTAAAGCCTCTGCCGAACATGGCTCGGCACTACAGTTTCGCCCTCTCCCTTTCGCGCAGCGAAGGGGAGGGCTGGGGAGGGGGTGGCCCTTCGCCGACCGATGAGCCATGGCTTCGCGGCTTACGCCGCCCCCACAACGGCGGGCCGGCCGGACGCCCCGCGCCAGGCTCGGCACGGGCCGTGCCGGGCACGCCCCCCCCGAGCAGGCCGCGGCACTAGGGATCGGGCGGGGGGACGCGGGGGGGGCGGCGCACTAATGTAT
>NZ_JBRREB010000114.1:0-2525 GCF_056759995.1 Stenotrophomonas sp. STEN030
CCCGTGAGCAGCGCGCCTGACGCACATGTAGTGCCGAGCCATGCTCGGCAGATGTTGCTCATGTAGTGCCGACCCCGGCTGGGCCGGGGGCCGTACCCCCCCCCCCCAGGCCGCCCCCCAACCCCCCCGCCCCCCCCCCCCCCATGCCCGCCCCCCACTACAGGTGTGGCCGTGCGGCAGCCGCTTCACGCTCGTAGCGCTAGAATTGCCCGCTTGAAAGCGTTTACATGAAGGACTGCCGGTGGCCCCCGACCGCATTGAATCCCTGATTTCCCGCATGACAGTCGACGAAAAGGTCGGCCAGCTCAGCGTATTTGCCGACATGGTCCGGCCGTTCGCCCCGGACGTGAACCCGGAGGCCAATGTGCGCAATGCCGAGCAGGTGCTGGAACAGGTGCGCTCCGGCCGGGTCGGCTCGCTGTTCAATGGTGTCGGTGCCGAGCTGGGCCGGCGCATCCAGCAGGTGGCGCTGGAAGAAAGCCGCCTGGGCATTCCGGTCATCCTCGCCTCCGACGTGATCCACGGCATGCGTACCGTTTTCCCGATTCCGCTGGGTGAAGCCGCCAGCTTCGAACCGGACCTGGCCTGCCGCACTGCCCGCGCCACCGCCATCGAAGCGACTGCCGCCGGCATCCACTGGACCTATGCGCCGGCGGTGGATATCGCCCGTGATCAGCGCTGGGGGCGTGGTGCCGAAGGGGCAGGCGAGGACGTGGTTCTGGGCTGCGAATTCGCCGCCGCGCGCGTGCGTGGCTTCCAGGGCGATGACCTGACTGCCGAAGATTCGCTGCTGGCCACGCCCAAGCACTTCGCGGCATACGGTGCGGTCGCCGCAGGTATGGAGTACGCGCAGGTGGATATCTCGCCGCAGACTCTGCGCGATGTGCATCTGCCGCCGTTCAAGGCAGCGCTGGATGCCGGCGCGCTGTCGCTGATGAGTGCTTTCAACGACATCAACGGTGTGCCGGCCAGTGCCAACCGTGCGTTGCTGACCGATCTGCTGCGCAAGGAATGGAAGTTCGAGGGCGTGGTGGTATCCGACTACACCGCCGACATGGAGCTGATCGCGCACGGCTATGCGGCCGATGAAGTGGACGCTACCCGCAAGGCGTTCCTGGCCGGGCTCGACCTGAGCATGCAGAGCGGCTTTTACGATCAGCATCTGGCAGGACTGGTGCAAGCTGGCGACGTGCCAATGGCGGTGCTGGATGAATCGGTGCGACGCATCCTGCGCTTGAAGGATGCCATCGGCTTGTTCGACAACCCCTACCGCTCGCTGGACCCCCAGCGCGAAGCCGACCAATCGCATATCGCAGAACACGATGCACTTGCGCGCGACACCGCGCGCCGTTCGGTGGTGTTGCTGAAGAACGACGGCCAGTTGTTGCCGCTGAAGAAACAGGGCCAGAAGATTGCGTTGATTGGCCCGTTCGTGCAGGACCACGAGAATATCGAAGGCTGCTGGACCTTGTTCGGCGACAAGTCGCGCTACGTAACACTGGAGAGCGGCGTACGCGCCGCCCTTGGCGATGCGGCAGCATTGGAAGTCGTGGCTGGCTGCGCATTGGAAGAGCCGCTGGAAGGCGGCATCGAAGCCGCGGTCGCTGCCGCGCAGCGAGCTGACGTGGTGGTGCTGGCAGTTGGTGAGCCGCAGCGCTACAGCGGTGAAGCGCAGTCGCGCGTGGATATCACCTTGCCACCGGTACAGCAGGCCCTGGCTGAAGCGGTTGCTGCTACCGGCACGCCGCTGGTGGTGCTGCTGCGCAATGGTCGTGCGCTGGCGCTGCAAGGTGCGGTGCGTGACGCCCAGTCCATTGCAGTGACCTGGTATCTGGGCACGCAGAATGGGCATGCATTGGCCGACATCCTGTTCGGCAATTACAGCCCCTCGGCGCGCCTGCCGGTGAGCTTTCCGCATGCCTCGGGCCAACAGCCGTACTTCTACAGTCACCCGCGCAGTGGCCGCCCAGAGCTGCCGACCATGTCGGAGTTCAAATCGCGCTGGCGCGAGTTCCCGAACACGGCGCTGTATGCATTCGGCCACGGCATCGGCTATGCACGCTTTGAGTATGAAACACCGCGTTTGAGCACGCCGCAGCTGGATTGGGATGGCGCGCTTGTGATCCGCACCAATGTCAGGAACACCAGTACGGTGGCGGGTGAGGAAGTGGTGCAGCTGTATGTGCACGACCGTGTTGCCAGCCGGGTACGCCCGGTACGCGAGTTGAAGGCGTTCCAGAAGGTTGCTGTAGCGGCAGGCGCATCGGTGGAGGTGGAGTTCCGTCTGGACCGCCAGCAGCTCGCTTTCACCGGCGTGGAAGGTGACTACCGAGCAGAGCCTGGTCTGTTCGATGTGTGGGTATGCGCTTCGTCGGTGAGCGGCGAAGCGGTGAGCTTTGAGCTGCTGGGCCCCTGATCCAGAACGCTGTACGCGAGTAAGCTTTGCTTTCGGTAGTGGGGGGGCCCCCGAGGCCCCGGGGGGTTGGGCGGAAGGCCCCCCCCCGCCAAGGGAGGGCCGACCACAA
>NZ_JBRREB010000115.1:0-2450 GCF_056759995.1 Stenotrophomonas sp. STEN030
ATGCTCGGCAGGGGCTTTCTCGGTAATGCCCCATGCCGAGCATGGCTCGGCACTACAGGTGAAGCGGCTGCCGAGCATGGCTCGGCTCTACAGGTGATGCTTCAGCGCAACCAGCCAGCCAACTGCTCGCGTGACAGCTTGCCGCGACGCGCTGTATCCAAGGCATTGAACTCGTCAGCCAAGGCTGGATTGGCCTGTGCTTCCTCGCGGCTGATGAAACCATCACCGTCCACATCCATCGCAGCAAAATCGATGCGGTAATTGCCGATCACGCTGTCCGGCTGGATCGAGCGCACGGTGACCTGGGCCTGATCGGTGGGCATCAGGATCTGCGTGGAGTGGGTGACCTTGCCAGTCGCCAGCGATTGCTCGCGCACATGCACCGGCGCGTCGTTCAACGGCATGCTGACCGCAGGCTCAGGGCGCGGCACCGTCTGCGCGTTGGCAGCAACGGGCAGCAGGATGGCGAACGCCAACGGCAGGGCAATACGAAGCACAGACATGGCACGACTCATCGTTGGTGGAAACAGGGCCCGCCACGCGGGTGGCGGCATTTGTGATGGTAGTGCGCAGCAGCTGAACGGGCGAGCCGTTCAGCCCGGGATGAACGGGAAGACCAGTTTCAGCAAGCCCTTCAAACCACCTTCGGCGGTAGAGCTGATCGCCTTCGCGCCCAGGCTGTTGAGCGCGCGGCGCAAGTCGACCCATCGCAGTTGGGTGACGTCCTTCTTCAGCAGGTCGGCGACTTCTTCCGAGGCCGGGGCCAGCTTCTTCAAGGCATCCAGAGTGGCCTGCGGATCGGGCTGCAGGTAATTCCAGCGCTCGGCGATGTTGAGCAAGGTGTCGAAGCGCACCGCGACCACTTCGCGGTTGCGCTCATAGACCGGGATCGCGCCGACATCGAGGATGGCCTGCTCGAAGCGCTGGGCATCGTCGGGGTGCTCGATGCGGATCGCGAGGAAACCTTCCTTGCGGCTGCGCTCGCTGACGTGCTTTGCGCCGGAGCGCAGATTGGCCTCGGTCAGCACCGCGGCGACGATGCGCTGCAGGGCGGCCTCACCTTCTTCCGGTACCAGCGCCCGCCAACGCGCATAGCCATCGCGACGCAGGCCTTTGACCTTGGCCGGAGTGACCCGCAGCTGCAGGGCAACGGCGGCATTGGAATCGCTGCGATTGATAGCGCCATCGCGTTCAATCAAGACGAAGATCAGCAATTCCAGGTCGCGCTTGGTCAGCGACTGGAAACCCTGCATCAGGGTCAGGCGCAGAAACTCATTGCCGAAGCCGGCCGGGTCCTTCAGTTCGATGCTGTGCATTGCGGTTCCTCCCATGACCTACAGCATGCCTGATATGGATTGCAGGAGCTGAGACTGGGTCAGGGTTTGGCTGAAGGCTGCAAGCCGTATTCTCGACCGGGGCGGTCGGCCTGGAAGGTTTCCACCGCGCCACGGTCCTGCAGGGTGACGAAGACCTGGCGGCCGTCGCTGCCGCCAAAGGCGAGATTGCTGGGCTTGCGCCCCTTGAGCTGCACTTCGCGCAGCAGCTTGCCTTCGGGCGAGACCACCGCGATCACACCGGCATCGTAACGGGCGATATAGAGATTGCCGTCGGCATCGCAGCGCATGCCGTCCATGCCATGGTCATCGAAACGGATCAGCAGTCGCTTGTTGCTGATGCTGCCGTCGGCAGCACGGTCGTAAACCCAGACATTGCGCTGCACGCTTTCGTTGACGTACAGATGCTGACCGTCGGGACTGACCTCGATGCCATTGGTAGTGCCCATGCCGGATTCAAGCAGATGCACGCTGCCGTCGCGGTCGATGCGCCATAGCTGACCATCATCGGCCTTGGCCCAGTTGGGGTCGCTGGCGTAGAGCGTGCCGTCCGGGGCGAGGGCGATGTCGTTGGGTTGGTGTGCATTTGGCAGATGCGCGAACACGCTGACGCTGGTTGAGTCGGGCGCTACGCGCAGGATGTTGTGGCGTGGGTAATCTGCGATATACATCGTGCCATCGCTACCGAAGCGGATGCCGTTGCCGACGCTGCCTTCCGGCAGGGTGAGGAAAAGCGTCGCCTTGCCGGTTTCATCAACGCGGCCGATGGTGCCGTCCTTGCCGATGTTGACCACATACAGCGCGCCATCCGGGCCGGTCGCCGGGCCTTCGATGCCGGTGGTGAAGGTGCCATCGCTGACGTGGTCGCGGACGATGAAGTTGTCGGCGGCCAAAGCAGTGCTGCTCAGGGTGATGAGCGCGAAGCTGGCGATGCGGGCAAGGCTGGTCTGGCGAACGATGGCGGCGACTTCCGTGTTGGTGGAAGCGCGAGTGTGCCAGAGCGTGACGGTGGAGCGGAGTGTGGTTGCTTGGGCAACCATGAGGGCGGGGCATGTAGTGCCGAGCCATGCTCGGCAGAGGCTTTACCGGTAATGCCAATGCCGAGCATGGCTCGGC
>NZ_JBRREB010000116.1:0-2288 GCF_056759995.1 Stenotrophomonas sp. STEN030
CTGCCGAGCATGGCTCGGCACTACACGGACATTTCTGGGAAGGCCTCTGCCGAGCATGGCTCGGCACTACACGGACATTTCTGGGAAGGCCTCTGCCGAGCATGGCTCGGCACTACACGGACATTTCTGGGAAGGCCTCTGCCGAGCATGGCTCGGCGCTACACGGACATTCCTGGGGAAGGCCTCTGCCGAGCATGGCTCGGCGCTACACGGACATTCCTGGGGAAGGCCTCTGCCGAGCATGGCTCGGCACTACGGAAACGCGGGCACTGTTTTAGCCCTCGGCTGCCACAAACCCACCGGTCTGGCGCGCCCACAACCGCGCATACAGGCCGCCCGCCGCAACCAGCTCGGCATGCGTACCGGTCTCGACGATCCGGCCCTGGTCCATCACCACCAATCGGTCCATACGCGCGATGGTCGACAGGCGATGGGCAATGGCAATCACGGTTTTGTCGCCCATCAGCTCATCCAGGCTGTCCTGGATCGCCGCTTCCACTTCCGAATCCAACGCCGAGGTTGCTTCATCGAGGATGAGGATCGGCGCGTCCTTCAGCAATACGCGGGCGATGGCGATACGCTGGCGCTGTCCACCGGACAGCTTCACTCCACGCTCGCCAACATGGGCGTCATAGCCCTGCCGGCCCTGCCCGTCCACCAGTGAATCGATGAAGCCTTCGGCACGGGCCTTGGCCACGGCGGCGCGCAACTGCTCCTCACTGGCATCCGGACGGCCGTACAGCAGGTTATCGCGGATCGAGCGATGCAGCAGCGAGGTGTCCTGGGTAACCACGCCGATATTCGCGCGCAAGCTGTCCTGGGTGACGTGGGCGATGTCCTGCCCATCAATCAGGATTTTGCCGCTCTCCAGGTCGTACAGCCGCAGCAACACATTGACCAAGGTGGACTTGCCGGCGCCCGAAGGGCCGACCAGGCCGATCTTCTCGCCCGGCCTCACCGCCAGGTTCAAACCAGCCATCACCCCGCCGCGCTTGCCGTAATGGAAGTGCACGTTCTGGAAATCCACCGCGCCGGCAGTGACAACCAGCGGCTTGGCATCGCCCGCGTCCTGCACGGTCAAGGGCTGGGCGATGGTTTCCATGCCGTCCTGCACCGTGCCGATATCCTCGAAGATGCCGTTGATCGTCCACATGATCCAGCCGGACATATTGTGGATGCGGATCACCAGCCCAGTGGCCAGGGTGATTGCGCCCACGCTGATCAGGCTGTCCTGCCAAAGCCACAAGGCAAGCGCGCAGGTGCCGACGATCAGGAAACCATTGAGGACGGCGATCACCATCTCCAAACCCGTAGTAATGCGGGTCTGCGCTCGGTGCTTTTCAGCAAGTTCCTGGATGGCTTCAGCGACGTAGCGCTGCTCATGGCCGCTATGTGCGAACAACTTGAGCGTGGCGATATTGGTATAGCCGTCAACGATGCGGCCCATCGCCCGTGAGCGCGCGTCCGACGCAATCCAGGCGCGGTGTTTCATGCGCGGCACGAAGTACACACCGATGCCAACATAGGCCACCAGCCAGATCGCCAGCGGCAGCATCAAACGCCAATCCACCTGCGCGAACAGGTACAACGCGGTGCCGGTATAGACCACGATGTACCACAGCGAATCCACCATCTGCACCGCAGACTCGCGCAGCGAGGTGCCGGTCTGCATCACCCGGTTGGCGACGCTACCGGCAAAGTCGTTCTGGAAGAAGCTCAGACTCTGCCGCACCACATGGTTATGCATCAACCAACGCGAACGGTTGCTCAAGCCCGGCACGATGGACTGGTTGACCAGCAGGTTGTGCAGGGCTACCAGCAGCGGCCGCGCCAGCAGGGTGATACCGGCCATCCACAGCAGGTCGCTCGCGTGGCGCTGGAAAAAACCGTTGCCCGGACCATCGGCAAGCATGTCGACGATGCGGCCGAGGAAGTCGAACATCGCCACTTCCACCAGCGCCAGCAGCAGACCGGCAATCAATGTCGCCAACAGCACAGGCCACACCGGGCGCAGGTAATGCAGGTAGAAACGCACCACGCCGCGCGGCGGGGTGCGCGTATCCAGCGGTGGGAAAACGGGGATCAGGGATTCGAACCAGCGCAGCATCGCCACGGCCTGTAAAACCAGAACAGGCCGCGATTGTCCCATCGCGGCCTGTGTTGTGTCTGTCTAACCGATGTATGGCTGTGCAAGCGGCAAAGATTTACCGGGTTGTGGGAGCGGCGTCAGCCGCGAAGCAACTGAACCATCAGATTGCAGTTGATCAGGGGGCGGAAGTGGCATCGGC
>NZ_JBRREB010000117.1:0-1252 GCF_056759995.1 Stenotrophomonas sp. STEN030
CTGGAATGGCCCCGGCTCCATGGACACCCCAGAATAGGGTCAACCGCGGAGGTGATCCATGGCAAACCAACGTTTCAGTGCAGAGTTCAAGCGCGAGGCGGTCAGGCTGCTGGAATCGTCCGACAAACCCATCACTCAGCTGGCCCTTGAGCTTGGGGTGCCTCGCAACCGCCTGTACAAGTGGCGAGATACGTTACGTGTACAGGGCAGCTCAGCCTTCCCCGGCTCAGGATATCGTTCTCTCGAGCAACTGGAGATCACCCGGTTAAAGCGCGAACTTGCTGACGCGCGTGAGGAGAACGAAATCTTAAAAAAAGCGGGGGCGTACTTCGCCAGCAAGCCAAAGCGCGGTACGCCTGGATCCACGGACAACGACTGAATCACCGGTTGTCTGTGATGTGCCGGTGCTTGGATGTATCAGCGAGTGGCTATCACGCATGGAGTACACGCAGGCCATGTGCGCGCCAGCAGGCCGATGTCTTGCTCGGCGCAATCATTGCTGCAGCCCACCATGAGTTCCGCGCCGCTTATGGGAGTCGACGGCTCTGGCGCGTACTGCATGCACGCGGGGTCATCTGCGGTCGACATCGGATGGATCGGTTGCGTCGCAAACAGGGTCTGTGGACCCATCGCAGACGTAGATTTTTGAGGGTCCGGGCCTCCTTCAAATCCGCCCCTGCAGCGCCTCGGCTGCTGGAATGGCCGTTTCGATCACCTGCACCAAAACGAATCTGGGTCGGAGACATCACTCAGATCAGCACGCGCGAAGGCATCCTGCACCTCGCTGCAATCCAGGACGTCTACAGCCGTCGAATCGTTGGCTGGTCAATGAGCAACCAGCAGCTCACCAAACTTGCAGTGGATGCCCTTGAAATGGCGCTGGCCCGCTACCCGCCCGCTCCTGGGCTGACCCTTCATCACGATCAAGGCAGCCAGTACCGAAGCCTGCAATACAGTGCAAAAGCGGCGAAAGCCAAAATAGTACTGAGCATGAGCCGGCCGGGCATGCCCTACGACAACGCAATGATTGAGAGTTTCTTCGCCAATCTGAAGCTTGAAATCAATGATGGCCGTCCGTTCCCCAATCGAGAAGCAGCGAGGACGGCCATCTTCGAGTACATCGAGCTGTTCTATAACCGCGCCCGGCTCCATTCAGCTCTCGGCTACACCACGCCTTTACAGATCGAGCAGCAATATCAACAGGTCAGGAGTGTCCCCTGACTACCTTATCCATGGAATCCGGGGCAGTTCA
>NZ_JBRREB010000118.1:0-1235 GCF_056759995.1 Stenotrophomonas sp. STEN030
CACCCCTCACGCCGGCGCCCGCCCGCGCCTCTACGCCGCCGGGGGTGGGGGGGGGTGGCGCGCCTCCCCCAACACCCGGGGCTGCTGGGGGTGGGGCGCCCCCCCCCCCCCCCCCCACCCCGGTTTTGCCCCGGTTTTGCCGGTTTTGACCAACCATCAAGGCCGCAACAACACCTTGCCCTTGCGTCCGGGCAGCAGGCTCGCCGTCACCGCTTCTGCAACATCACCCAGCCCGTAGATCGCCTGCACCGGCAGTTCCAGCTCACCACTCAGCACACGCTGCAGCAGTTCGCCTACCAGTCGACGCTTGTCCTCAACCGACATCTGCTGGCTGACCTTGCTGCCCCAGAAGCCCTTGACCGTGGCCTGCTTGAAGATCAGATCGCCGGAAGGAATCTGCATGGCTTCGCCGGCCATGGTGCCGAACGAAACCAACGTGCCGTTGTCACCGAGCAATGACACCAGATCCGCGCTGGCCTGGCCACCGATGGAATCGACCGCTGCGTGTGCGAGCGTGTCGCCGAGCAATGCCTGTGCGCGCGCCTTCCAATCCGGCTGGGTAGTGGACAGCACGTTATCGATGCCCAATGCCTTGAGTTCATCGACGCCCGCATCGCGACGTACGAGCCCGAGCACATGTACGCCGCGTGCGGCGGCGAGCATGGCAAGGGTCTTGCCGACGGCGCCGTTGGCGGTGTTCTGCACGATCCATTGGCCGGGTTCGGCCTGCAGGAATTCCAGCAGCATCAACGCGCTCAACGGCATGGCGATCAGCTGTGCTGCGGCTTCATCGGCGATGCCGTCCGGCACCGGGATGACCATGCGCGCAGGTGCGATGAAGTATTCGGCCCAGGTACCGTGTACCGAAGCGGCCATGACGCGCTGGCCGATGCTGATGCCTTCGACGCCTTCGCCAAGCGCCTCGATGATGCCTACCGCTTCACTGCCACCGATGGCCGGCAGCGTGGGCTTGTAGCCGTACTTGCCGCGCACGGTCCACAGGTCGTGGTTGTGGATGGGCGCGAGCAGGGTCTTGATCCTTACTTCGCCGGGGCCGGGCTGCGGGATGGGGCTGTCGCCCAAGGCCAGTACGTCGGCCGGTTCGCCGAAGATGGCATGGATGGCGCTACGCATGTTTGTCTCCTGTTGCTGTCGGGGGCCGGGAGTCAAAAGCCGGGTCAAAAACCGGGGGGGGGGGGGGGGGGGGGGGAGCGCAAACCCCCACCCCCCCCCAG
>NZ_JBRREB010000119.1:0-1156 GCF_056759995.1 Stenotrophomonas sp. STEN030
TGTAGGAGTCAACTGTCTTGAGCATCGTCCTTAGGCCCGGCCCGCCAAGGGGCGTTATCGCGCTTCATGGCATTGAGTCTGGTCAGATATTTGCGCATGCAGGCCGTGACAGCCAGCTTTTTGGGCTTACCTGCTTCTATTAGATGCTGGTAGCACGATGCCAGCGCCGGATCGCCTCGGATTGCCGACCAAGTAGCCATGTACAGCACGCGACGGACGTCAGCCCTTCCACCGGCTATGCGGCGCTGGCCCCGCCAGCGTCCACTGTCCCGGTTGTAAGGAGCCAGCCCTACCAAGGCTGCAATCTGTCGGCGATCCAGTCGCCCCAATTCGGGTAGCCGCGCGGCCAATGTGGCACGCAGGATTGGGCCTAGTCCGGGCGCCTTGTCCAGCGCGGTGGGTTCGTCCCTGACAAGTTTGGCCAAGAGCTTATCCAGGTCCTTGATCTGTACCTGGAGCTTGGTTATCCATTCCTGCAGGAAGGCTTGCACCTGGGGATGCTGCAGTTGCTGAAGGCGGCGGCGATGACTATCGCGTTCGCCGACAAAGGCGCTTCTCAACTGCAGCCACTCACGCAAAATCGCCGTTGTTTCAGGCAACGGCTCACTTACAGCTGTCGGCAGCAATTGCGCCGCTACGGCCAGCACACGGGCATCCAAAGCATCGGTTTTAGCCTTTACCCCCAAGGCACGCGCCAGCTCCCGTGGACGCTGGGCGGGGAGGCGTACAGCGGGCAGATCTGCCTGATGCAGGCGCTTGAGTAGTACCTGTTCATAACCGCCACTGGCCTCGAAGACGATGCGCTGACACGGCATCTGCTGCAGCCAAAGCACCAGCTCTGCCAGACCGACTTCTGAATTGGCAAAGATTCTGCCTTGCTCCTGGGGCAGGACATGGACCACCAATTCCAACTTGGCGACATCGATACCCACATAGCTGCTCATCATCGGCTCCTGTTGTAGGCTGACAATGAGAGCGCTCCCCCGATCCCATGCTTGTACGGTTCGGACTCGTATCCGATCAACTGTTCGGGCTGAAGGGGAGTATGGAGTGCGGCGCCCCAACTCCTACACGTGCTTGCACGCACCGCGTCGTAACGGGCTACCGCACTCCGCTCTCAACTGCAATCTACTCGCCTGGCAGACACAAGCGGCGT
>NZ_JBRREB010000120.1:0-1113 GCF_056759995.1 Stenotrophomonas sp. STEN030
GGCTCCTACGAGGTATGTAAGAGCTAGGGTGGAGGGACCGTCAACATGATATCTGCGGGTACCAGCCGACAGACGAGCCGAGCGATCCCCATCCCGCACCTTAACGTCGATAAAGGATCTAGCGGCCTTTGAGGACCGCCGATGTAGGCAAGCCAACGTGGTGCGGTACCACCCCAGTCCCTCAACAATAGCTGGGAGTTGCGCAGATGTCAGATCGTTTCGCTGTCGGAATCGATGCCGATTCAAAGACCTTGGTGGTGGCGCGCCATGGCACTAAAGGCAGTATTCGAATCGCCAATTCAGCCTCGGCGATCAACAAATGGTTGTCCAGCCTGCCAGCGAAGTCTCGTATTGGTGTCGAGGCAACCAATCGCTACCACGAGCTTGTGGTTCAAGCTGCGCAGAGCGCCGGTCACGCCGTGTTCGTGCTCAATCCACGCGATATCAAGCACTACGCCAAGGGCGTGGCCTGCCGCGGCAAGACCGACGCTGGCGATGCACAGGTCATTGCGCGCTACATCGCCAAAGAGGCCGACAATCTGCATGAGCATGTCGCCCGCTCGCCTGCGCTGGAGCAACTGCATGTGCTGCTCCAGCAACGCAACAGCCTGGTCCGGAGCAAGGCCAAGTTGAATCTCTCGCTGGGTGCGGGGGCGTCGGAGTCCGCCCTCTTTGGGGGCATCTTCAGTGGCCTGAAAGCGGCCATTGCCATGCTGGACCAGCAAATTCAGCAGCTGTGCCGCAGCGGCGAACAGCGCGATCTGTATCGACGAATCATGACCATTCCGGGGATCGGGCCAACAGTGGCAGCTTTCATCACCCATCACATCACCCGCTGGCCGCTGGCCAACTCCGATGCGTGGATTGCCTGCACCGGCCTGGATCCTCGACCCAACGAGTCCGGTGCCCGGATCGGCCGACGCCGTTTGTCTAAGCGAGGCAATGCCGGCCTACGCCAGATCCTCTACATGGCCGCCATGGGGCTGACGCGCTCCAAGGGCGGCAAACCCCTCTACACCGCCATCCGTGAGCGCGGCCACAGCAGCACCGCCAGTTTCAACATCCTGGCTAGAAAGCTGGCCAGAATCGCGTGGGGTGTCTTCAAGAGCGGCC
>NZ_JBRREB010000121.1:0-451 GCF_056759995.1 Stenotrophomonas sp. STEN030
CGATGGTAGTGCAGCCTAAGCTGTGCGAGAGTAGGTCATCGTCAGGGTTTTATCTAAGAACCCCGCTGCTCACGCAGCGGGGTTTGTCTTTTTATGTAAGCCAGGTGTTTTACAGCCAGGGTTAGCTCAACAACTTCACGAAGAACTTCAAGTTCATCAAATAAGGTGTTGACGGAAACAAAAAGCCTGCCATAATAGGCGGCTCGCTTCGACGAAAAGCCTTCGGGCTCAAGCTTGAAGCCGCCGAGTCAACCGCCTCTCAAAAAGGTGTTGACGAAGCAGAAAAGCCACCATATAATGGGCGGCTCGCTACGACGGAAACGTCGCAGCCTACGAAGAGGGCGCTGAGGCCTGATTCGAAGTTCTTTGACAGTATGCGCAGGTATCTTGTGAGGACGCCTGCAGGAATGGATGACTGTCCATCTTGCAGACGTTTAATCAAGCAATGATT
>NZ_JBRREB010000122.1:0-429 GCF_056759995.1 Stenotrophomonas sp. STEN030
CGCTATGGAACCACCCGATCCCATCCCGAACTCGGAAGTGAAACGTAGCCGCGCCGATGGTAGTGCAGCCTAAGCTGTGCGAGAGTAGGTCATCGTCAGGGTTTTATCTAAAAACCCCGCTGCTCACGCAGCGGGGTTTGTCTTTTTATGTAAGCTAGGTGTTTTTGAGCCTGGGTTAGCTCAACAACTTCACGAAGAACTTCAAGTTCATCAAATAAGGTGTTGACGGAAACAAAAAGCCTGCCATAATAGGCGGATCGCTTCGACGAAAAGCCTTCGGGCCAACCTTGAAGCCGCCAAGTCAACAGCCTCTCAAAAAGGTGTTGACGAAGCAGAAAAGCCACCATATAATGGGCGGCTCGCTACGACGGAAACGTCGCAGCCTACGAAGAAGGCGCTGAGGCCTGATTCGAAGTTCTTTGAAAGTAT
>NZ_JBRREB010000123.1:0-288 GCF_056759995.1 Stenotrophomonas sp. STEN030
GACGATGACCTACTCTCGCACAGCTTAGGCTGCACTACCATCGGCGCGGCTACGTTTCACTTCCGAGTTCGGGATGGGATCGGGTGGTTCCATAGCGCTAATTTCATCAGGAAGACGGTTTGAGCAGCGCGTTGCGCCGGCTCCAATGCGTTTCCTTGCGGAACTAACCCAGGCACAAAAACACCTGGCTTACATAAAAAGACAAACCCCGCTGCGTGAGCAGCGGGGTTCTTAGATAAAACCCTGACGATGACCTACTCTCGCACAGCTTAGGCTGCACTACCATCG
>NZ_JBRREB010000124.1:0-223 GCF_056759995.1 Stenotrophomonas sp. STEN030
GGGGGGGGGGGGGGGGGGGGGGGGGGGGGGGGGGGGGGGGGGGGGGGGGGGGGGGGGGGGGGGGGGGGGGGGGGGGGGGGGGGGGGGGGGGGGGGGGGGGGGGGGGGGGGGCGGGGGGGGGGGGGGGGGGGGGGGGGGGGGGGGGGGGGGGGGGGGGGGGGGGGGGGGGGGGGGGGGGGGGGGGGGGGGGGGGGGGGGGGGGGGGGGGGGGGGGGGGGGGGGG
>NZ_JBRREB010000125.1:0-200 GCF_056759995.1 Stenotrophomonas sp. STEN030
TCGGGGCGCAGGCGACATTGCTGGCGCCCACCGGCAGGCTGGCGATGGTGCACACCAGGCCCGGCAGCATTGCATCGCTCACCACCACATTGCTCAGGTCCACCGTACCGGTGTTGCTGGCCGTAAAGGTGTAGGTGATCACGTCACCGGCATCACCAATGACGGTGTTGCCATTGCTGTCGGCCACGGCAGCGCTCTTG
>NZ_JBRREB010000126.1:0-200 GCF_056759995.1 Stenotrophomonas sp. STEN030
TCGGGGCGCAGGCGACATTGCTGGCGCCCACCGGCAGGCTGGCGATGGTGCACACCAGGCCCGGCAGCATTGCATCGCTCACCACCACGTTGCTCAGGTCCACCGTACCGGTGTTGCTGGCCGTAAAGGTGTAGGTGATCACGTCACCGGCATCACCAATGACGGTGTTGCCATTGCTGTCGGCCACGGCAGCGCTCTTG
>NZ_JBRREB010000127.1:0-200 GCF_056759995.1 Stenotrophomonas sp. STEN030
GTGGTGGTGGTCGGCGGGGTGATCGTGCCCGGCGGCACGGCGGTGGCCGTGGCGGTGTTGACCACACTGCCCGCCGTTTCATCGGTAGTGGTGATGGTGTAGGTGTTGTTGCTCGGGGCGCAGGCGACATTGCTGGCGCCCACCGGCAGGCTGGCGATGGTGCACACCAGGCCCGGCAGCATTGCATCGCTCACCACCAC
>NZ_JBRREB010000128.1:0-200 GCF_056759995.1 Stenotrophomonas sp. STEN030
GTGGTGGTGAGCGATGCAATGCTGCCGGGCCTGGTGTGCACCATCGCCAGCCTGCCGGTGGGCGCCAGCAATGTCGCCTGCGCCCCGAACAACAACACCTACACCATCACCGCTACCGATGAAACGGCGGGCAGTGTGGTCAACACCGCCACGGCCACCGCCGTGCCGCCGGGCACGATCACCCCGCCGACCACCACCAC